>CALRZK010000280.1:0-5328 GCA_943372615.1 Bradyrhizobium ivorense
GCCGTTCTTCTCGATGTACCCGGCACCGACGTTGTTGTTGTTGTTCGCGAGCGAGGTCATCACGTCGCGGAAGCTGAGCTTGTAGGCCATCAGCTTGGCCGGGTCAGGAAGCACATGGAACTGCTTCTCGAAGCCGCCGATGGTGTTGACTTCGTTGACGCCGGCGACGTTCCGGAGCTGCGGCTTGATGATCCAGTCCTGCACGGTCCGCAGGTCGCTCGGCGTGAAGGGCTTGCCTTCGGCGTTCTTCGCGCCCTCCTTCGCCTCGACCGTGTACATGTAGATTTCGCCGAGGCCGGTCGAGACCGGGCCCATGGCCGTCTCGATGCCGGTCGGCAGCGAGTCCTTCACCCGCTGAACGCGTTCATTGACGAGCTGGCGCGCGAAGTAGATGTCGGTCCCGTCCTTGAACACGACGGTGACCTGGCTGAGGCCATAGCGTGACAGCGAGCGCGTGTTCAGGAGGTTCGGCAGGCCGGCCATTCCCGTTTCGATGGGGAACGTGATGCGCTGCTCGACCTCCAACGGCGAGAACCCCGCCGCATTCGTGTTGATCTGAACCTGGACGTTCGTGATGTCCGGCACGGCATCGATGGGAAGGCGCGTAAAATTCCAGACGCCGAACGCGCCCATCATCAGCACGCCGATCATGATCAGCCAACGCTGATGGACGGAAAACGAGAGAAGCTTGTCGATCATAGTCGAATTCCCGACGTAGCGGCCCCCGATGGAGACCTGCAAAGGCTCTGGCGCGCGCGATTGCACCGCGCGCGGACGGAATTAGTGCTCATGGGACGCCGATCCCTTTCCGAGCTCTGCCTTCACAATGAAGCTGTTCTTCGCGGCATACTTGTCGCCCTCGATCAGTCCGAAGAGGATCTCGACGTTCTCCGGATCGTGCGCACCGGTATCGACGTCGCGCGCCTCGAACTTGTCGCCGTTGCGGACGAAAACGACCTTGCGGTTTTCCACGGTCTGGATGGCCGACGCCCTGACGGCGAGCGGCACCTTCTTCGCGGCAAGGATCAGCCGGGCGGACACGAACAATCCGGTACGCAGGCGCATGTCCGGATTCGGAACGACAGCGCGCGCGAGAGCACTCTGGGTGTCGCTGCTGCCCACCGGCGAGATGTAGGACAGTTTGGCTTCGACCGGAGCTCCACCATCGCCGACGTCGATCACGATCTTGTCGCCGATGCGGACGCTCGGCAGATTGCGGCGATAGACAGACAGGTCGACCCAGACCGTCGAAATGTCGGCGACGGTGAACGACGGCTTCTGTTCCGACGCATATTCACCGAGCGAGATCTGACGATCGATCACGGTGCCCGAGATGGGCGCGCGGATCTCATAAGTGGTCAGGCTCTGGTTGCTCTCGATCTTGGCGAGGAGTTCGCCCTTCTCGACGGTGTCGCCGATGCGCTTCTTGATCTCGCGGACGATGCCCGGAAAGCGCGGTGTCACCTGCACCAGAGTTTCCTGGTTAGGCTGAAGAATGCCGTTCAACAGCAGCGAGTCACGCAGCGTCTCGGGTCCGGCCGCGAGGATCTCGATGTTGGATGACGCCACACGGGCGTCGTTCATCTCTACCGCGCCTTCCTCGCTGTGCCCCTTCTCCTCCTCGCCGGCGCCCCCCTTCTTTTCGCCCTTGGACTTCTCACCCTTGGCGTTCTTCGGAGCCGCAGCGGTCTGCGCGTCGTTCTTGCTGGGGGCGTAGGCGTAGACGCCGGCGCCGAGCGCGACGATCGCAACCGCTCCTACCAGCAACATGATTGGCTTGTTCATCGTACGCTCCCCCGAGCCAGTGCAAACGGATTGCCGACAAGCCCCTCGATGGTGGCGACGGCGACATGGAAATTCTGTTGGGCTTCCTGCTCGCGCAGGCGTGCCTGCGCGACACTGGCTTGTGCATCCAGCACTTCGAGCAGCGTGTAGCGTCCCTGTCCGTAGCCTTCGAAAATCGCGTCGGCCGCGTCCTTGGACTTCGGGATGGCCGTCTCGCGCAGGATGGCGAGCTCGCGCAGCGAGCCCGTCAGGGAGTCGTAGGCCCTACCCGCGATCACGACCAACGTGTTGCGGTTGCCCTGACGTTCGGCTGCGGTCTTGGCGAGACTTTCCTGCGCGGACAGGATGTTGCCCTGGTTCTGGTCGAACACCGGGATCGGCACCGACAACGAGAGACGGACGGCGCTGTCGCCGGTGTCATTGTATTTCCGCCAACCGGCCGCGACTGTCACGTCCGGATACGGCTTCAGGCGCGCGAGTAGCAGTTCGGCGTTCCGCTGCGCGTAGATCGCCTTCCAACGGACCAATTGCGGATTGGCCTCGATCGCCGCAACAACGGACTGGAAGCTAGGCGGCCGACCGACCGCGTCCAAACGTCCCGAGACCGAACTGAACTTCGGCGCGGTGTCGCCCATCAGGATCGCGAGTTCGCGACGGGCCGTAGCGAGAGTGGCCTTGGTGCGCTCGAGATCGGCCTTGACCAGAGCGGACGCGACTTCGGCTCGGCCCGTCTCCGCGATCGACGATGCGCCAGCCTCAACGCGGCGCTGCAGCAGCGGCGTCAGCTTGTTGATCGCCTCGACCTGCTCTTCGAGGATGTGAATGCGGCGCTGCAGACCGAGAACGCTGACGAAGGCGATGGCGGTCTCCGACAGAACCTCCAGACGCACGGCCTGGCGGCCGATCCCGGCGGCATCCAGACCGGCCTGGCCGGCGGAAATGCGCGCGTCGCGCTTGCCCCAGAGTTCGAACATCTGGCTGACCTGGAGCGTGGACTGCGCCGAGCGCGTTCCGCGGTAGGCTCCGGATCCGAACGAGTCGTCCTGTTCGTAGGATACGTCCGGATTGATCAGCGCTCCCGCCTGGATGCGCTGCCCCCGGGCGATCCCGACGTCACGCTCGGCTGCGGTCAGACGTGGACTGGCGGCGAGCGCGCGCTGCAGCGCCGCCCCCATGGTGAGGGTTTGCGAATGGGCCATTCCCGTCGGCAACGCGACGAGCAGCACAGCCGCGCACGCGACACGCGTGGCGTATTTCGAGAACATGAGGAAAGCCTGACGAACGACGGATTTTGAGCGCACAGCGCTCGGCGACTATGTTCAGATCAGGAATTTTGGCGGCGGTGTATCGATACCGCGCAAAAGACTGCGACACTCGATGTCATGCGCCACGGCAGGACGAGTGAAGAGTTCCACGACCGTCGCCATCACAAGCGGTGCCGGCAGAGCGGCAGAAAAGCACCCATGACAATGATGATCGGTGACGATTCCCTTGTCAGACTGACTGGGGTCCTGATCGGCAAGCGAGACGATCGTCGCCCCGCCCATATTGGTCACATCCCGTTCGAACAGCCCGGGCATGGCACCGGCAAAGATATATGATGCCAGCACGACCATGACCAAGGCCCTGCGCGAGAAGCGCAGCGGGCCGTGGCGGAAGATGCGGGCGAACAAGGTCACTAACGTTGTCTCTTTCGAACTACTTAAGGGAGGTAGCACGGATCTTCGATTCCTGTCGATCCGCAATAGTATAACAATTTCAATTATACGCAGGTATGTATCGACAACACGTAGGTATGTATCTGCCCGTTGTTACTCTACGATGACTTCGCCCCGCATTTCCTTATCCGCATGGCCTGGAACCATGCAGGCGAACTGGAACTTGCCGGTATTGAGAAACTGCCACTGAAGGACCGCTGTCGATTTTGGCTCCATCACACGTCCGTTGATTTCGTGATGTTCGAGATCCAGCGAAATCTTCATGGACTCCGCATGGCCGAGGTTCTCGGTCTCGGTACCAAGGACGAATTCATGCTTAACGGCGGTGTCGTTCCGGATCGAGAACTTTACCACCTGCCCCTGCTTGAACTTCAGTTGCCCCGGAGTGATCTCGAGCTTTCCGCTCTTGTCCGAATAGACGACTGCGACCGGCGTGGACTTCCACTTGCCCTTCACGGGTTGGCCGGCAGCGTAGTTGTAGTGGGCATCGACGGCAGGCCCGCGCGGGGCGGCGGCAGAGAACGTCGTTCCAGCGATCATGGCAGCGGCAATGATAGAGATACGTATCAAGACTTGGACTCCCGAGTGATAATCGACCAGACGACCGCGCGTCACGCGGCCCTCCCCGACCTGTAGTTCAATGCTGGCCGTTCGATGACCGACCACGAAAAAATTGCCAAAGGCAGCACACCGGCGAACGACAGAAGCGCAAAGACCGGCAGCGAAATGCCGGGCGCCAGCGTCAGCAGCGCCTGCTGCACGGGCCATCCGTAGATGTAGGTGCCGTACGAGATGTCGTTGCGCTGCGTCCATCGCGTGGCGATTCCGAAGTCCGCCGCTCCCGCGACGACGGCGACATGCGCCGTGACGATGATGCAGGTCACCGGTGACAGCGACGTCCCCGCGAAGGCGATGGCGGCGATGAAGGAGATCGGCAGCAGCCACGGCGTCACCGGCAGGACATCGCGTCCACGATGCGCGAGGACTCCGAGAAGAAAGCAGAGCCCGTAGCGGCTCAGGTGATATGGCCAGAGCACGCCTGCAACCGACTGCGGGCCCGGCTGCATGACGACGATTCCGACGGCCGTCAGCGCGAGCGACAACATCAGGAACGGAACGGACCTTCGCAGCCCGATCGCCTGAGCGACGCCGAGACCGGCATAGGCCGCCATTTCGTACTTTAGGGTCCAAAGAGGCTCGTTGACCGCGAATGCGTATGGCAGATTGCCGAACAGGCCGGGCGGCGCCGGCGCCTGCTGGAAACGCGCCAGCACCGTCGCCGGATACGTCCACGTCTTGAAGTCCGCGAAATAGCCCGTCAGCGTCGCCGTCGTCAGCAGCGGTCCGGCGATAAGCGCGAAAACCAGCCCGTAGACCAACAGCGCCGGCACGATGCGTAGCACCCTTGCGACCGCGAACCGTCGAAGGTCGGGATTCCGATCGAGTGATCGCGAGAGCAGCAGACCGGAAAGCACGAAGAACAGGTTTACGGCATGCTGCCCCAGCGTGAACGGCGTGGCGGAGGACAGCGGCTCCGGCGTGCCGGGGCCGTACTTCAGGATGAAGAGATGCGAGACGATCACCGACGCCGCTGCGGCAAGCCGGACGAGATTGAAGGAATTCCGGTCCGACTGCAGTCTTTCGGAGAGAACCGCGCCGAACATCGGATTTCAGGTCTCCGGGCAGAGGGGACATTTGGACGCGCCCTCCAAGCGGGGGTGTTCGCCGGAGAGCGCCTCCGCCCGGCGCGCAGGGGCACGACGGACACTCCAACCGAAGTCACCACAACGACGGAGGGAATTCGAAAGAAAGAGAGCGCCTCCGG
>CALRZK010000281.1:0-5324 GCA_943372615.1 Bradyrhizobium ivorense
ATAGCCCGAGCGTGCCTGCTTGGGCTGTGCCACGCCATTGTTACGCTGACGTGGCGCCTGTGGCGGCGGAACATCGGGGCGGCGCGCCTGCTGGATGGGCGATGATTGGGGTGCTTGCGGTGCAGCTGCAGGCGCCGCACGCGACATCGGCGGGGCATCGCGCATCGGCTGGCCGACGAGACCGCCCATATCGTCCTGCAAAGCGGTAATATCGACCGGCTGCCGCGCAAAACCTTGCGGGCCGCGTTTCGGAGCGCGCCGACGGAACATGCCGAGGAGATCAACCATTCGCGCTACGATTTACCTTTAACGGTCCGCCTGAGACGTCCGACTGTCCGATCAAACAATGGCGATAACGGGTTAACAGTCCGGATTCAACGGCGACGCGCAATGCGGCCCGTTGCCGACCTTCACTATTTCTTTGAACCCGGGATGATGGAGGTGGGTCCGCCGCCGCCCTGCCCCGAACCTGACGAGTCGAACACGGCCTGCACGGGGCCCGAGGTCGATTCCACACGCGAGGTGCCGGTGGTCATATCGACGATGAGCCGGTCGCCGCGCAAAATATTCTTGCCCTTGGTCAGCACGACCTTGCCGGAGCCACCCTGCATGGTCACCAGATTCGAGCGGGTGTCGAAGATTGCCGCTTCACCGGTCACGACCTGGTCTTTTTGCGTCACAATGACATTGCCGCGCGCTTCCAGGCGACGGATCGATGACGACCCTCCCGGCCCGGGCTCGGCTGCCTTGATCTGGTTCTTGCCAGCGCCCTTCGCAGGCGCCGCGCCACCCGACTGTTTCGCCGAATCGCCGCCGTCATAGAACACCACCAGCGACTTCGATTTCATCGTGGTATCGCCCTGCACGACTTTGACGTCGCCCGTGAAGGTCGCTTCTTTCTGCTTGTCGCGCACTTCAAGCGAAGCAGCCTCAATCTGGATCGGCTGATCACGATTCTGCGAGAAGCCCTGCATGGCGTTTGGCACGCCCGACATCGAACTCTGCGCAATCGCAGCGCTGATTGCGCCTGCGGCGGCCAGCACGGTCAGACCTGCGCCGATCCAGCGACCAGCCGGCAAAGAAGATTTCACAACCATCATGACATTCATTTCGTGTGAGCACGCTTGCCGCCATTGGCGTTGGCACGCGGCTTTTCAGGCTCCGCCGGTGCCTTCGCTTCCGGCGCAGGCGCGGCGTCCGTCGCATTCGGCGTCGGCTGCTCCATCACCAGATTCATCGACACGCCGCCTTCGAATCGCACCACTTCACCATTGTCGGTAATACGCATCCGTTGGCCGAGCAAAGTGCCGTTCAGCAGCTTCACATCCACCGGCTTGTTGGAATCCACCGTCCCCTTGGCGATATCGACCACCGCTTCGGTCAGACGCGCTTCATAGCCGGTCGTCGTCTGCAGGAAGATGTCCTTGGTCAGATGCAGCAACTGCGTCTTGGAGTTAAACTGCCCATTACGCGCATCAAGGCTCAGCGTCGATTTGTCTTCCATCACCACCTTGGCGCGCAGGATCGACAAATCGAGATTGTCAGGATCGGTCAAATCCTGGGTCGCCGCCTTGGCCCAGAGCTCATAAGGCCGACCATCCGGCGAGAAACCGGCGAGATGCGGCGTTTCCATGGTGATCTTGGTGCCGGATACGACGAGATTGCCGATATCGACCGGCAATTTGGTCAGGATGCGGAACGGATTGAAGATCGAAACGCCGACAATGGCCGCCATCGACAGCAACACGATGGCCGGCACGGCGATCCGCAACACGCGCACGAAACGGCTATGGCGCGCAGCGGCTTTGAACCGCGCCTCCATGGTCACTTCGTAACGATCGACCTGAACTGAACTCACCGCTGCTCCGACGGGCCAGCGCCATTTGGCCGGCCGGTATCGGTCGACATTCTACGCTGAATTGTGCTGTTTTGCAGCCCCACGCACCCAGAACGATGAGTTTGGCCGAAACGCGGCAGCGCGATCAGCCAATGGCCGACCGGTGTCACAGTGCCGCAGGGTCGCTCAGGCCATTCGCTCAGGAGTGGGCGAAGATATCCTCTTCTTCCCAGCCCGACAGATCGAGCTTGGCCCGGCTGGGCAGGAACTCGAAACAGGCCTGCGCCAGCTCGGTCCGTCCCTCGCGCGCGAGCATCACATTCAGTTTTTCGCGCAAGGCATGGAGATGCAGCACATCCGATGCCGCATAAGCCAGTTGCGCCTCGCTCAGCGTGTCGCTGCCCCAGTCGCTCGACTGCTGCTGCTTCGACAGATCGACGCCGAGGACTTCGCGGACGAGATCCTTGAGGCCGTGGCGATCCGTATAGGTGCGGCAGAGACGCGAGGCGATCTTGGTGCAGTAAACCGGCTGCGGCATCACGCCGAGCGCGTTATAGAGCGCGGCGAGATCGAAACGGGCGAAATGGAAGATCTTGGTGACATTGGCATCGCCGAGCAGCTTCTTCAGATTCGGCGCATCGGTGTGCCCCATCGGGATCTGCACCACATCGGCACTGCCATCGCCCGGCGAGAGCTGCACCACGCAGAGCCGGTCGCGATGCGGATTGAGCCCCATGGTCTCGGTGTCGATCGCCACCGAATGGGTGTAGCGGCTCAAATCCGGCAGATCGCCGCGATGCAGGCGGATGGTCATGGTCTTAAAGGCCTCTGTAAGCGCCCACGATTCGAGGGCTTTGGACGACTTTATCGCGGAAACCTGCCAGACTGAAACCTGTCATTGATCCGCAAGCGGAACGTGCAGAGGTCGCATATGAACGTCGCCAAGCAACGCCTGCCCCGTTTTGCCGTCCTGATCGATGCGGACAATACATCGCCGCAGATCGCCGGCGGGCTGTTCGAGGAAATATCCAAATTCGGCGAGGCCAGCGTTCGCCGGATCTATGGCGACTTCTCGAGCTCACAGCTCCGCTCCTGGGCCGATATCCTGCAGAAGCACGCCATCGATCCCTACCAGCAATTCGCCTACACCAAAGGCAAGAACGCATCGGACATCGCGCTCGTCATCGATGCGATGGACTTGCTGCATAGCGGCCGCTTCGACGGCTTCTGCCTGGTGTCTTCGGACAGCGACTTCACCCGCCTCGCCTCCCGGCTGCGGGAGCAAGGCGCGGACGTTTACGGCTTCGGCACCCGCAAGACACCCGAGAGTTTTCGGCAGGCCTGCCGACGCTTTATCTATACGGAAAACCTGATGCCCGAGCGGGCGGTGACCACGACGGAGCAGCCTCCTGTCGCCGCGACCGCAAAGAACGCCGCCGCGGCAATTCCGATATTGGAACGTGTCATCGCGCAACTCGGCAGCGAGGAAGGCTGGGTCAATCTTGATCGGCTCGGTGAGCAATTGCCCAACTTCGCTTCAGACTTCGACGCACGGACCTATGGTTTCAGGAAGCTGAGCGATCTCGTGCGCAAGACCGAAACATTCGAGATCGAGAAGACGGAAGCAGGTCGCTTGCGCGTTCGGGTCAAGCCATCGTCGAAACCGAAGGCAGAGACGACCAAGGCAGAAGCGGCAGACAAGAAAGCGCCGCGGCAGAAAAAGACGGCGCGGCGGAAAGCGAAAGCCAGCAAAGCGAGGGAGGAAGCCGCCAGCAAGGACTGACGACTTCCCCGAGGGACCGGTCTGTGAGCTCAGGCCGGATCGAAATAATGGATTTCCATCAGCACGCAGCCACCGACGGACTTGAACGGGCCGTGGAAGACGCCCGGCGGACGGACGGCATAGGTGTTCGGCTGGAAGCTTTCGCCGCCATTGCCCTGCTTGTCGTTGCCGACGATCAGATCGCCTGAGAACAGGAACACTTCTTCCCAGTATTCATGCACGAACGGCTCGGTGGTGTAGACGCCGGGATCGAAGCGCAGCAGGCGGGTGCGGCTGCCCTTCTTGTTCGGCTCGTCGAGCGCGCCGGACAGGATCTTCTGCTGGATGCCGGCCGGGTAGCCGGGCGGCGTTTCCCAGCCCGACGACATGTCGACGGTGCGGAATTCATCGTGAATCTTGTTAACGGCCATGATGGTTGTCCTGTCGTGACGGGTTAGGCAACGGCGGCAACGGGCTTGCCACCCGTCGTGAGTTCGTCGGCAAGGTCATAGCTCGCCAGCATCTTGTCGAGCAACGCCGTGGAGCCCGCCCAGTCATATGTGCGGAACGCATGGCCCTTGGTGACGAAGGTCGCGCCGGCGAAGAACATCTCATACTGCGCGTGACGCGAGGCGAATTCGGAGCCGACCGCATCCCAGGCGAGCTTGTAGAACTTCACCTTGTCGACAGCGCTGGCGGCTGGCGACTGCTGCGTCTTGCCAATCAGTTTTGCCAGTTCCGGATTTTCGAAATCCTTCACCGAGGACGGCAGCATGATCATGCCACCACCGGCGAGTTCGCGCAGCGTGTTGATGACCTTGGCATAGAGCTGCTGGGTCAGCACCTGCGCGCCGTAAAGCAGGCCGCGATCCGGCACGAAATAGTTGCCGCGCTGGGCACCCTTGGCTTCCATGCCGAGCACGAAGGCTTCGACCATGGAGACCTCTGCCGCGAGCTGGCCGAGCATTTCCTTGACCTGCGGGAAGCCGATGACGCCGTTGGTCTCGGCGGTGCGATGCGCGATGCCGATCAGGAAGCGCAGCTTCACCGACAGGCGAATCATCGCCTGCTAGTTCTGATAGGAATGCGCCGGCGTCGCGTGGAACTGCTTCTGGCACATCGCGATGTCCTGATCGATGAACACGCGATCCCACGGCACCTTCACGTCGTCGAAATACAGAACGGCGTCGTTCTCGTCGAAGCGGCTGGCCAGCGGATTGTCGAATACCGAGGTCGCCGAGGCTTCATACGACTTGCGCGACAGGATCTTGAGGCCCTTGGTGTTCATCGGAATGGCGAAGGAGACGGCATATTTCTCGTCGCCGGGCTGCAGCGGCTGGATGCAGGTGACGAACACTTCATTCGCCATGATGCCGCCGGTCGCGAGCATCTTCGCACCACGGATCACCAGGCCATCTTCATCGCGCGAAAGTACGCCAGCCGACAGATAGGGATCGGCCTGCTGCGCTGCGCTCTTGGAGCGGTCCGCCTGCGGATTGATGATGACGTAAGTCAGATAGAGATCGTTGTCGCGGGCATAGCGATAATAGTCGGCCAGCGCCTTGGCGCGGTCGGCATTGTAAGCCTCGAATACGTCGAGGCCCATGAACATGCCGGCAATGCAGGAGGCGACGTGATCCGGTGCACGGCCCATGAAGCCGGCATGCAACTCGGTCCAGGCTTCGAGGCCCTTGCGGCGCTTGACCAGCGCATCATAGCTGTCCG
>CALRZK010000282.1:0-5316 GCA_943372615.1 Bradyrhizobium ivorense
AGACCCGCACGCGGTTACTCAGCAAGCGACGGCTTTGATACACGGCATAGATCGGATGTTCCTCTGGGCACTGATGCTCCGGGAAAAGTTCGACCAGTCGTCCCTGCGCGAGGTCGTCGGCGATCTGGGTTTCGATCAGACGGACGATGCCAAGGCCGGCGCGTGCGAACTGGATCAGCACCGACGCCTGGTTCGAGCGGATGCGGCTCTTCACCGACAGCGGCGCAGACGGCCCGTCATCGCCGCGAACAGTCCAGGTACTCGCTGCAATCGAAGAATGGAAATTCAGGCAGGCGTGTTTCGATAGCTCTCTCGGATGTGACGGAGCACCGTGCTCGGCGAGATAGCTCGGCGACGCGCAGATGATCCAGCGCGTGGATGTGAAGCGCGTCGCCACCAGCGAGGAGTCGCTGAGATGGCCGACATGGATCGTAACATCGGTGCCTTCATCCAGCAGCGGGCCGGGATCGATGCGCAACTGGAGTTCCACCTGTAGGTCGGGATGCGCGCGACAGAAGTCAGGGAGTTTCTGTGCCAGCACCGTTTGCCCGAAAATCGGCATCGAGCGGATGCGCAGGGTCTCGCGGCCGAGCATGCCAGTGAACACCGTAGCGTCCGCAGCCTCGACGGCTTCAATGGCGGCGAGGGCGGCCTGATAAAACACCTCGCCTTCCGGCGTCATCACGATGTTGCGGTGCGCGCGGCGGAATAGCAGTGCGCCTACGCGCTCCTCAAGGCGGCCAACCAGTTTGCTCACCGCAGACGGCGTGATCGCGAGATTTCGCGCTGCAGCAGAGAAGCTGCCATCCTCGGCAGCCCGCACGAAAACCAGCATCTCGGTGTAGCGGTTCACGTTTTTCTCTTGTGACCAAAATTCACATCAGGTTTGAACGATAGAGTATGGAAAGCCCTCCGGCAAATCTCTAGCCTTCGATTCAACAGCGCGCGGCACCATGCCGCGACGCAGAAAACGAACGGGGAGATGTCCGTTGGCCATCAAGGAGAGCACCGCGTCTGCGGTGAATGGCGCATCGCGCCAGTTTGACGCGATCATCATCGGCGCAGGTTTTTCCGGCCTCTATCAGCTGCACAAATTGCGCGACGAGCTCGGCCTCAATGTGGTGATCGTTGAGAAAGCCGACGGCGTCGGTGGCACCTGGTACTGGAACAGGTATCCAGGCGCGCGCTGCGACTCCGAGAGCTATTACTATTGCTACTCCTTCAACAAGGAGATCGAGCAGGAATGGAGCTGGAGCGAGCGCTATCCGGAGCATCCTGAGATCCGGAAATATCTGAACTTCGTTGCCGACAAGCTCGACCTCAAGCGCGACATTCAGCTGAATACGGAAGTGACGTCGGCTGCATTCGACGATGCCACCAACACCTGGACGGTGCGGACCAAGGACGGTCAGTCGTTGTCAGCGCCGTTCCTCATCACGGCAGTCGGCTGCCTCTCCACGGCCAATGTGCCGCAGATGAAAGGCCTCGAGACATTCGAGGGCCAGTGGTACCACACGGGTCTATGGCCGCATGAAGGCGTGGATTTCACTGGCAAGCGGGTCGGCCAGATTGGCACTGGGTCGACTGGAATCCAGGCCGCGCCTGTGATTGCCGAGCAATCAAAACATCTCACGGTGTTTCAGCGCACCGCCAATTACAGCATCCCGGCGCGCAATGGCCCGGTATCGGCCGAGGAGGTCAAGCACACCCGCGAGACCTATGACGACATCTGGAAGCTGGCGCGCGCCGGCACCAACGGCCATCCATTCACGATCTCCTCGCAATCGGCGCTGTCTGTTTCCGACGCAGAGCGGGAAGGGATCTACGAGAAGGCATGGGAGCGCGGTGGTCTGCGTTTCCGCGCCTCCTTCTCGGATATCCTGCAGAACGCCAATGCCAATCTTACGGCGTCGGACTTTTTGCGCGACAAGATCAAGACCGTGGTGACCAACCCGGATGTCGCGGAAATGCTGACGCCGCGTGATCACGGCTTTGCCACCAAGCGCCCGCCGATCGACAGCGGTTATTTCGAGACGTTCAATCGCGACAATGTCCTGTTGGTCGATATCAAAGCCGAGCCGATCGTCGAGGTGACGCCGAAAGGCATCCGCACCACCAAGCGTGAATACGAACTCGACATCATCGTCTTCGCCACCGGCTTCGATGCGCTCACGGGACCGCTGGTCAATCTGAACATCAGCGGCAGCCATGGCGCGAAACTGAAGGACGAATGGTCGGCCGGCCCGCGCACCTATCTCGGCCTGCAATCGCCAAAATTCCCGAACCTGTTCACCATCACCGGCCCGGGCAGCCCGTCAGTGCTGTGCAACATGCCCATCGCCATCGAGCAGCATGTGGATTGGATCACCGACTGCATCCGCGACATGCGTGCCAAGGGATTGAAGCGCATCGAGGCCGATACCGACTCCGCCGAGAAGTGGGTTGCGCATGTTAATGAAGCCGCGGATGCCACGTTGCTGCCGATGGCCAGTTCGTCCTGGTATCTCGGAGCTAATGTGCCGGGCAAGCCCCGCGTCTTCATGCCCTATGCCGGTGGTTTCGCGCGTTACACCGCGATCTGCAACGACGTCGCGCAAGACGGCTATCGCGGGTTTGCGCTGAGCTGAGTGCGGACAGGCGAGACCATCGTTGCGTCAAATTTACGCGACGGTTTTGCAAAGTGTGTTGGACAGCGCTTCGTTCCTGCTGCACGATCTCACGCAGGAAAAAGTACAGACCACAAGCCAGGGAAAGAGCCACCGAGACGACGGTTCTGATTTGCGAATAACAAAATCTGTACCGGCAAAGCCGGACATAAAATCAGGGAGGGTTCAATGACGACGACGACCAAAGGCATTTCACGCCGGCGCGTTCTCAAGGGCGCGGGCGCCTTGGCGGGCATGGCCGCATTCAGCACGCCGCATATTGCCGGTGCGCAGGCCAAGGTGATCAAGATCGGCCTGCCGACCATCCTGTCCGGGCGCGTCGCCATTCTCGGCACGTCCAGCCGCAATGCGGTGCAGCTCGCCTTCAAGCAAATCAACGAGGCCGGCGGCATCAACGGCCGCAAGTTCGAGGTGGTCGATCGCGACTCCAAGGGGCGCCCCGACGAAGCCGCCAAGGTCACGCGCGACCTGATCAACAATGACGGTTGCGATATCATCATCGATGGCGAAGCATCGTCGGGCAGCTTTGCTGTGCATGAGGTCGTGCGAGATCTCGGCATCCTCTGCATCCACACCTGCAGCGAGACCTCGTCGCTGACGGCCGATCCAAAACAATTCGGCAAGAACGTGTTTCGCTCAGCGCGCCAGGGCATCCATGACGCCGTGGCCGGAGGCAGCTATGCGGCGAAGATCGCCAAGGAGAAGGGGCTCAAGAAGTGGGCGACCTGTTCGCCTGACTACGCCTATGGCCGCGACAATACCGCCGAGTTCCTGCAATATTTCAAGGTCTTCGAGCCGTCCATCGAAGTCGTCGACCAGCTGTGGCCGAAATTGTTCGCGCCCGATTACACCGAAAGCATCACCAAGTTGATGCAGATCAAGCCGCAGGCGGTTTACTCCGCTCTGTGGGGCGGCGACGTCGTGGCCTTCATCGAACAGTCCAACCTGTATCGCCTGTTCGCGAACACCGCCTTCTTCTCGGCCGGCGGCATCGGTGATCCGCCGGTCCTCGCCGCAATCAAAAACCTGCCGGCAGGTCTGAACACGGCCTATCGCTACAACAAGCTTTTCCCGGAAGCGCCGGAGAACGGCACGTTCAACGACGAATATGTGAAGATCGCTCAGCAGGAGCCGACCAACTGGGCCTGGCAGAACTATGCCGCGTCACAATTCATCATCGAGGCGGTGCGCCGGACCAACGGCAACACCGACAGTTCGGCACTGGCAAAGGAAATCGCCGGCATGACGGTGAAACTGCCCTTCGGCGGCAGCGGCATCACCATGCGCGAGAGCGATCACACCATCATCAACTACCCGGTGGCCTGGGGCAAAACTGTCAGCAAGGCGCCGTGGGTCACCGACTATGTCGATACCGAATGGTCAAAAATCCTCGAGATCGAGAAGCAGTGGAAGAAGGAGAAGGGCTACGCCTGATCCGCTTGCGGCGTCATGCTGCCATGACGCCGCTGGCCATGTCCGGCACGCCCGCTCGTTTCATCCAGTCATCCGGTCCGCCGTTCGCGGCGGCCGGAGCAGGCCAGCTCCGATCATCGAAGGACCGCCGTCGTGAATCTTGAAGCGCTATTCTCCTGTCTATCGTCATCCGCCTGCGCCGTGACGCAGGTCTCGACGGCACTGATCATCGGTATGCTGTTGTTTATGGTCGCGTCCGGCCTGTCGCTGATCTTCGGCGTGCTGGGCGTCATCAATTTCGCCCATGGCGCGTTCTACATGGCCGGCGCCTACATCGCCTATGCCACCTATGTGGCCACATCGAGCTTCCTGCTCGCCTTCCTCGCAGGCGCTGCCGGCGTCGGGCTGATCGGCATCATTTTCGAGCGCTTCATCATCAGCAAGGTCTACGGCAAGGACATCCTGATGCAGCTGCTCGTCTGCTACGCCGTGATCCTGATCTTCGACGATCTCGTGAAGATCATCGCCGGTCCCGAATACAAGATGATGGGCATGCCGGAAATCTTCGCGCTGCCGCCGCTGGAGCTGCTGGGCGGTTTCGTGCCGGCCTATTACGTCTTCATGATCGTCACCAGCCTCGTCATCGGCGCCGGTCTCTGGCTGGCCATCGAGAAGACGCGCATCGGCAAGATCATTCGCGCGCTGGCGATCAATCCGCAGATGGTCGGTGCGCTCGGCATCAACACCACGCTGCTCTATGCCGCGGTGTTCGGTGTCGGCAGCGTGTTGGCCGGCATCGCAGGCGCGCTCGCCGCGCCGACACGCACGCTGACGCCGGGCATGGGTCTGTCGATCCTGATCGAAAGCTTCATTGTCACGGTGATCGGGGGCATGGGCTCGATCGTCGGCGCGCTGATCGCAGCATTGCTGATCGGCTTCACCCGCGCCTTCGGTGCGATCGGATTTCCGCTCTTCGTTGACGGCATCATGTTCGGCATGATGGCCATCGTCCTTATCGTCAAACCCAGCGGCCTGCTCGGCCGGGCGGTGCCGCGATGATGCGCGCCGGTTTCCTCCGCGATGCCGCCATCGCCGTCATCACGCTCGCTGTTCTGGTCGCGATCCCGTTCATCTTCACAAAGCCCTCGCTGCGTGACTTCCTGATTTATGTGATGGCCTATGGCCTGCTGGCCATGTCGCTGAACCTGCTGGTCGGCCTCACCGGACAGGTGTCGTT
>CALRZK010000283.1:0-5302 GCA_943372615.1 Bradyrhizobium ivorense
CGCGCGTGCCCTGCGCTTCAACACTGCCGAACAATGGCGTCGATGCCACAAGGCGTCCGTTCTCGGCACGCATGGAGACCGGACCGGTGCGCTCGATCTCACCCGAATAGGTGCAATCGACGTTCACCATGCGCCCCATGATCTGGCGATGCCAGCAACTGGTGGTGCGATCGTCGAACGATGCCAGGACCTTCGGCACGCGGCGTGCGAGCGCATCATTGATGGCAGGAATGCCGAACTGAACGATTGCGGAAATCTTCGATGTGATCACAGCCGGTGTGGCCTGATCCGCACTCAGCGGCGGCTTGTCGGTAGCGAAAGCGACGGTCGGCAATGCGACACAGAGAACGAAGCCAATCGGCCAGCGCGCCAAAGATCGCATCAAGCTTGGCTCAACTTGTCGAGGTGAACCAACGGACATGGACGTCTTCGTCATGTGAACCTCGATTGCGCCCGGCAGCTCAACACCCGCAAAGGCACCATGCCACCTTACCACCTGTAGGTGACGTATCAAGCAAAGCTGAATTGCGCGGAGCTTGTTCCGACTTTTCAAGGGGATGAGCCGTTGTGTCGCGATTGGCACCTACGCCATGGCGAGACGATGCGGGATCGACTACATTGAAGCTTCACTACCAGAAGGAACCATAGTGCTTTCGCTCGAACTCGGGATCGTCGCGGTCCTGATCGTCCTCAATGGCCTGCTCGCAATGTCCGAGCTGGCGATCGTCTCCTCCCGCCCTGCCCGCCTCGCCGGCCTCGTCGAAAAAGGCGTCACAGGTGCGCGCCGCGCATTGGCGCTCGCGTCCGACCCCGGCAAGTTTCTTTCCACCGTGCAGATCGGCATCACGCTGATCGGCGTCCTCTCCGGCGCCTTTTCGGGCGCGACTCTCGGCCAGCGCCTGACGGCAGAATTGCTTGAGCTCGGCGTCTCCAAGGGCCTGGCCGACACACTCGGCGTCGGCATTGTCGTCTCCATCATCACCTACGCATCGCTGATCATCGGCGAACTCGTGCCGAAGCAGATCGCTTTGCGCGATCCCGAGGCCGTGGCCGTTCGAGTCGCGCCGGCGATGGTGCTGCTCGCAAAAATCTCGCTGCCGCTGGTATGGCTGCTGGACCGATCGGGCAAGGCCATTCTGTTTCTGCTCGGCCAGCGCGGTGCGTCCGAGGACAAGGTGAGCGAAGCCGAAATCCATACGCTGGTCACCGAAGCGGAAACCGCGGGCGTGCTCGAGCCCGGCGAGAAGGAAATGATCGCTGGCGTGATGCGGCTCGGCGATCTGCCGGTCGGTGCTGTGATGACGCCGCGCCATGAGGTGGCGATGATCGACCTCGCCGATCCCATCGAGACCATCAATGCCGAAATCACCGGCAGCCCGCATTCGCGTTTCGCGGTGTTCGACGGCAATATGGATTCCGCCATCGGCATCATCCAGGCAAAGGACCTGCTCGGCGCGTTTCTCGCCGGTGGCACGCCCGATATCCGCGCGCTGGTGCGCGAGGCGCCCGTCATTCCCGATACGCTGGATGCGCGCGACGTGGTGCGGATCCTGCGCGAATCCGCGGTGCATATGGGTCTCGTCCATGACGAATACGGCACCTTCCAGGGTGTCGTGACGTCAGCGGACATTCTCGAAGCCATCGTCGGCGCCTTCCACACCGAGGAAGGCCCCGCCGAACTCGCCTTCCACAAGCGCGAGGACGGCTCCTATCTGATCTCGGGCTGGATGCCGGCGCTGGAATTCATGTCACTGCTGTCGATCGAGCCGCCGCAGGGCTCGCGGCCGTATCAGACCTTTGCGGGATTCCTGCTTTACGAGTTCGGCCGCATCCCCGACGTCGGCGACGCCATCATCTCGCATGGCTGGACATTCGAAGTGATGGATCTCGACGGCCGCCGCATCGACAAGGTGCTGGCGACAAAGATGGTCGAGGAAGAGACGGGCTAGTCTTGGATTGTAAGATGGGCAACGCGTAGCGTGCCCACCTTCAAGTGCACGGATGGTGGAGGTGGGCACGCTGCGCTTTGCCCACCCTACAGATTTCCGCGTATTCGATCGGCTTGTTGAACTTGTTCGATGTCGGCAGGCCCGTCGCCTGACGGCCGGCATCGGCGCGGTTGCCCCGCCATTCCGCCAGTTCCTTCCAGGTCATCGAACGCTCGCGATCCGCAGAGTCGCGCCAGGTGAGACCGGCCTTGGCGTTGAACACCGCCACGTCGGACAGACCCGCGCTCGTATATTTCTGCAGTCGCACGCCGCGGCCGCGCGCCATTTCCGGCACGTCGGCGAGCGGGAAGATCACCATCTTGTGGTTGGTGCCGATGACGGCGACCTGATCGGCCCCCTCCTCGACCACCGTCAACACGCGCGCCTCGTTCGGCATCTCGACATTGATGATCTGCTTGCCCTTGCGGGTCGCGCTGACGCAATCGTCCTCGCCCACCACAAAGCCCTGGCCATCATGGCTGGCGATGAGGAATTTGCGGCCGCCCTTGTGCACGAACACCGAGACGATGGCGGCATCGCCTTCCATGTCGATGAACAGACGGATCGGCTCGCCATGGCCGCGGCCACCGGGCAGTTTTGCCACGTCCAGCGTGTAGAAACGGCCATTCGTCGCCAGCAGCATCAGCTTGGACGTGGTCTCGGCGAAGAAGGCCTGGCCGAGCTTGTCGTCCTGCTTGAAGGTCAGGTTGGACAGATCGGCGACCTGGCCCTTCAGCGTGCGCACCCAGCCCTTGTCGGAGATCACGACAGTGACGGGCTCGCGCTCGACCAGCGACTCCTCGAGGGCGGCGAGATCGTGCTCCGGCGCATCCGCGAACACCGTGCGGCGCTTGCCGAGCGGCGTCTTCGGACCGAACATCTCACGCACCTTGCGCACCTGCTCGCCGACCTTCGACCACTGCACGGCTTCCGAGCCAAGGATCTCGTTGATCCCCTTGAGCTCGGCACGCAGTGCCTTGTCTTCCTTCCGGATCTCGAACTCTTCGAGCTTGCGCAGAGAGCGCAGGCGCATGTTCAGGATCGACTCTGCCTGCAACTCGGTCAGGCTGAAGGCCTTCATCAACACCGGCTTCGGCTCATCCTCGGTACGGATGATGCGAATGACCTCATCGATGTTCAGATAGGCGATCAGGTAACCGCCGAGCACTTCCAGGCGATGCTCGATCTGGCCTTTGCGATGCTGCGAACGGCGCAGCAACACCTCGCGCAGATGGTCGAGCCATTCGCGCAGGCATTCGGCAAGGCCGAGCACTTTTGGAATGCGGCCCTTCACCAGCACGTTGAGATTCAGCGGAATCTTGCTTTCGAGCTCGGTGAGCTTGAACAGCGACTCCATGACCAGGCCGGCATCGACATTGCGCGTCTTCGGCTCGATGACGACGCGGATGTCCTCGGCGGATTCATCGCGGATATCGCCGACCAATGGCAGCTTCTTGTCGTTGAGCAGTTCGGCGATCTTCTCGATCAGGCGCGACTTCTGCACCAGCCACGGAATTTCCGTGACCACGATGTTCCAGGCGCCGCGCGCGCCCTCTTCCACCGACCACTTGGCGCGGGTGCGGAACGAGCCACGGCCGGTCGTGTAGGCCTCGGCAATCGATTCCTTGCTGTCGATGATGATGCCGCCGGTCGGGAAATCCGGTCCCTTGACGAAGCGCAGCAGCGCTTTCGACTTGGCATCAGGCTTCTCGATCAGATGCAGGGCGGCGTCGCAGAGCTCGGCAGCATTGTGCGGCGGGATCGACGTCGCCATGCCGACCGCGATGCCCTGCGCGCCATTGGCGAGCAGGTTCGGGAAGCCGCCCGGCATCACCGCCGGCTCTTTCGACTGGCCGTCGTAGTTCGGCTTCAGCTCGACGGCGTCTTCATCGATGCCTTCGATCAGCAGCCGCGCGACGTCGGTCATGCGCGCTTCGGTGTAACGATAGGCCGCCGCGCTATCGCCGTCGATATTGCCAAAATTGCCCTGGCCGTCGACCAGCGGATAACGCGACGAGAAATCCTGCGCGAGGCGGACCATAGCGTCGTAGATCGCCTGGTCGCCATGCGGGTGGAACGAGCCCATCACGTCGCCGACGATCTTCGCCGACTTTTTGAATGGCGTGCCCGGATCGAGCCTGAGCAGGCGCATGCCGTAGAGGATGCGGCGGTGAACCGGCTTCAAGCCGTCCCGCGCATCGGGCAGCGCGCGATGCATGATCGTGGAGAGCGCATAAGCGAGATATCGCTCCTCGAGCGCCTCGCGAAGCTGCACCTCGTGAATTTCAGCCGGCTCCGGCGGAATCAGTCTTTTTCCCATGGCGGGGCATTAGCGCGGGACGACGAATCGGGCAAGAAATGAATCAAGAGCCACCGTCAGAACTGTCCTCGAGCTGGTCCATACGTGCCATTTGGCGAATGACCGCGCTTATGAAACCGCCCCGTGCATCGGAATGCCGCTGCCCGCGGGGTTCCAGCACGTTGCGGAGCAGGAAGCGGCCGGTGATGTCGAAACCGTCTTGCAGGTCACCTTCCGTCAGGCCCCCCTCGCCATCATCACTCCCGCGCATGAAGGGCGGCAGGCGTAGCAGCTTGTCCCGCCAGGGGGCGCCGGCGGTACGCGAGACGGCATTACCGGATTTGGGTGACACATAGATCAGGTCGGTAGTCGCCCCGGTCGCAGCGCAGTTTTCCAGATCGAGACCGACGCCAAGCTCAGCGAGCATCGC
Organism: Bradyrhizobium ivorense; assembly: GCA_943372615.1. Lineage (GTDB taxonomy): Bacteria > Pseudomonadota > Alphaproteobacteria > Rhizobiales > Xanthobacteraceae > Tardiphaga > Tardiphaga ivorense_A. Next base: position 4,718 of record CALRZK010000283.1, read on the forward strand.
GAGTTCAAAACGGATCGTGTGGATCGCAGCCACGCCCGGATGATCGAAATCATCGAGGATGTATTCAAGCATGGCATAGATATCGTCATGCGGATCGCGCTCCGGCAGCAGTCGCGCAATCGAAGCCAGATGAGTGACACCATAGGCGGCGTGAGATGCACCGAGCAGTGTGGCCGCGCGAAGCTTGGTGCCATCGATCAGGTAATAGCCAAGCTGTTCGTCGAGCCGCGCCCGCCAGATCGCCTGTACGCTGTTTCCGGGCTGCAGGACCGGCCGCATCCGCGAGCCCGCACCGCCGCGCACAAGGCCGAGATGGCGGCCATGGCTGCGCGTCATCAGTTCGACAATGGCGCCGGATTCGCCATGTCGCCGCACGCCAAGGATGATGCCTTCGTCGGTCCATTCCATGAGATAATTGTAGATCGTAGGATGGGTTGAGCGAAGCGAAAACCCATCGCCTTTCCTTGCAGCAGGCTCGGCTGATGGGTTATCGCTCCGGCGCTGCGCGCCTGCGCTCAACCCATCCTACGAATTGAACCATTCCCGCGCATCGCCGGTGAACGCGCAATACAGTCCCATTGCCGT
>CALRZK010000284.1:0-5301 GCA_943372615.1 Bradyrhizobium ivorense
CCTGGCGAAGGATCTGATGGCCGGGCGAGTCTAAGACTCGCGCGGGAACCGGCGGGGAACCTAATGCGACGTTGCGCGTAATGTTCCCTGCCGACGGTGGGTCGGTGTTATCCGGACCGCTTAATCATGCTCAAGCTTTCGCGCGTTGCTTTATGGCTACGCTTCTTCTGCGCTGTGTCGATGATGGCGTATGGGGCGGCCGAACTGATGACGCCTGTTCAGGCGCAGGAACGCGCAAAGCCCCGCAGCAATCCCGCCGTTGCCACCGATGGCGCGACGCTGATCCATGGTAACTACTGCGGTGCGGGCAATCGGCCTGGCAAACCGCCGATCGATGCCCTCGATCTTGCCTGCATGAATCACGATGCCTGCTCACCGACGGGCGGACTTCCGACCTGCGAATGCAATATACGGCTGCGCGATGAAGCAATGGCCGTGTCGCGCGATCCCCGACAGGCACCGGAGCTTCGGAGTCTGGCGTCGCTGACTGCGGCTGCAGCCACCGTGATGATCTGCAACCCGACGATAACGGATGCCGAAGTCACGCCGCCTGCTATTGTAACTCCCGTGCCGGCGCCGCCCGCTGCGGCATCTACGGTCGCTCCGCCTGTGGCGGGGCCAACTGCGACGATCACCACGGCCCCCATCGCTGGCGTTCCTGCCGCCGCGGCGCCTGTAGCAGACGCGGCTGCCCCCGCGCCACCGATGTCAATCGTTCCCGCAGGCGCCGCTCCCGTGGCAGATGCGCCCGGCGCGGCACCCGTTGTGTCTCCCGACGCGCCCGACGGGTCTCCGCCAGGAGCAGTCGAGCCGAGAACGCGGTCGCTTCCCTGAGCCGAACGGGTCAGGTGAATTCAGCGCCTACTCGCGCCAGTCTTCGGATTGTTTTAGGATGATCGCCTCACGGCTTTGAACCGGACAAGAAGGACGATAAATGGCACGCGTGCGCTGTATCACCGAAATGGGCATGGGCGTCGATGTTCACGGGCGTGACGCCACCAAGGCAGCCAAGCGCGCGGTGTCGGACGCGATCCGGCATTCAAGCGTCGGCTTCTTCCGCATGGTCGGCAAAACACCTCATGACATGTTCGTCGATGTCACCATCGGCGTGCCCAATCCCGAAGCCGTCGATACGGATGCCGTCGCGAAGGAATTGCCCTATGGCACGGTGACCGTGAAGGCCGTGCAGGGCGGGCTCGAAATCCCGGCCGAGAGCGGCACCGACGCCATTATCATCGCCAATGCAGCGGTGGTGGTGAGCCTCGAGAACGACGCGTGAGCGCGGGATCAATGGACATCTTCGATCGCCTCAAAGCCGCAGCCGCTGACGACTGGTCGTCTTATGTCGATCACGATTTCGTCCGCCAACTCGGCGCGGGCACTTTGCCGGAGACGGCCTTCCGCACCTATCTCGTGCAAGACTATCTTTTCCTGATCCAGTTCGCGCGCGCTTATGCGCTCGCCACCTATAAGAGCCGCACGCTCGACGACATGAAGATCGCGCAAGGCGGGCTCGCTTCCATTCTTGGCGAGATGGAATTGCACATCAAACTGTGCGGCCGCTGGGTGCTGTCGCCGGCCGATATCGAGGCTGCGCCGGAATTGCAGGCGACAGTGGCTTATACGCGCTTCGTGCTCGATTGCGGGGCCGCGGGCGATCTGCTCGATTTGCATGTGGCGCTGGCGCCTTGTGTGATCGGCTATGCGGAGATCGGCCGCAACCTCACGCCGCAGGGCGTCGATGCGCTCGGCGACCATCCCTATCGTGAGTGGATCGGTGAATATGCCGGTGCCGGCTATCAGGACATTGCGGTCAAGGCACGCCGCCATCTCGATGACCTCGCGGCGCGTGCTATGACCGAACGACGCTTCGATGAACTCGCAAAACTGTTCGGACAAGCGTCTCGACTGGAAGCGGATTTCTGGCAGATGGGCCTCGACGCGCGCTGATCTGTCGTGCAAATTTCGTCAGCTGAAATGTAGATGTGTCGCGCAACGCGCGACAGGCGTTGATCCCCATCCGTTGTCGTGCCAACCTTCGCATCAATGAGATCTGGTCGATCGGTGCGACGCTATCTGCGTCTTGATTGAAAACAGACCGAGCGAGCCAGGCATTGTCCGGGGAGACACGCCTATGCCGACATCACGCCGGTCCGCTCCAGCTATTTATTCATTTGCTCGCCTCATCGCAAAATCTGTACCTGCCGGCATTGTATGTGTCGTGCTCGCATCCACCGTCGTGCGCGCGCAGGACAAGCCGCCGCTGAAGGTCGGCGCGCTGATGGACATGACCGGCGTCTATGCCGATACCAGCGGGCCTGGCAGTGAAGTTGCTGCAAAAATGGCGATCGAGGATTTTGGCGGCGAAGTGCTCGGCCGCAAGATCCAGGCTGTCTTTGTCGATCATCTCAACAAACCTGATCTTGCCTCCAGCCAGGCGCGCGAGATGATCGACAATCAGGGCGTCGAGGCGATCGTGGATTTCGCTGGCTCTGCGACCGGCCTCGCGATCATTGAAGTGGCGAAGGCGCGCAACAAGATCGTCATCGTCAACAGTGCCGGCTCCATGCGCATCACCAATGAAGCCTGCACGCCCTATACCGTCCACTACACATGGGACACGTTCTCGCAGGCAAATGTGACCGGGCTCGCGACTGTGCGAAAGGGGCTCGATAGCTGGTTTTTCCTCGCCGTCGATTATGCTTTCGGCCAGGAGCTGGAGCGTGACACCTCAACCGTCGTGCAGAAGAGCGGCGGCAAGGTGTTGGGCTCGGTCAAGCATCCTCTCAATACGTCGGACTTTTCGTCCTTCCTGCTGCAGGCGCAGAGTTCGAAAGCAAAAGTCGTCGGCCTCGCCAATGCCGGCAATGACGCGATCACCGCCATCAAGCAGGCGACGGAGTTCGGCCTGACTCAGGGCGGCAAGCAACGCCTGTCGCCCTTGCTCGCCTTCATCACCGATATCGACAGCATCGGGCTCGATATCGGGCAGGGGCTCCTGGTCACCGAGTCCTGGTACTGGGACCTCAATGACGACACGCGCGGTTTCACCAAGCGTTTTCGCGAACGCACCCAGCGCGCGCCGACCTCGGTGCAGGCCGGCCTGTACTCATCGCTCACGCATTATCTGAAAGCCGTGAAGGCTGCGGGCACGACGGATTCGCCGGCTGTCATCAAGAAGATGAAGGAGATGCCGATCAACGACATGTATGCTCGCAACGGTCGCATCCGCGAGGACGGGCGGATGCTGCATGACATGTATCTGTTCGAGGTGAAGAAGCCGGCGGAGTCGAAAGGCCGCTGGGATGTGTACAAGCTTCTTGATACGGTCTCCGGCGATCAGGCGTTCCAGCCGATCGAGACGTCGCGCTGTCCGCTGCTCAAGAAATAGAGGGCGTCATGAATCCGTTACGCTATCATCGTTTTCTGGTCGGATGCCGACGAGAGTTGGGTGGCAGATGTGCCCGACATGAAATCCTGCTCGGCTTTTGGTGCCACGCCAGAAGAGGCTGTCGCGGAAGTGCGTATCGCCATTGACGCCTGGCTCGATGCCGCGCGCGATGCAAAATTACCGATCCCCCCACCGCGCTATCGGCCGCATCACGAAGCAGCAGAATAGATATCGGAATATTAAACCAATCGGTTGACATTTTGGCGTGTTGCCCGCATGTTCAACCTCATGGTTGAATTAATCGCGCCCCAACTCGACAATGTCTTCCACGCCCTCGGCGACGCCACGCGGCGGCAGATGCTGCGTGAACTTGTGAAAGGCGAGCGAACGGTCGGCCAGCTCGCCGAGCCGCACGCGATGTCGCTGGCGGCGGCTTCCAAACACATCAAGGCGCTGGAAAGCGCGGGCCTGATCCGCCGCGAGGTGCGCGGGCGGACGCATTGGTGCCAGCTCGCGCCGGGCCCGCTGGCCAGCGCCCATGAGTGGCTGAGTTTCTACGAGCAATTCTGGACCGATCGTCTGGATGCGCTCGAACAACTGCTGCACGCCGCCGATGCCGCGAAATCCAAGAAAACGACGACAGGAGAGAAGCGATGAACGACATCACGCCATCGGCCTATGGCCAGCTCACCGGGCCCGCCGAATTGACCATCCAGCGCTTGTTGCCGGGGCCCATTGAGCGCGTCTGGGCTTATCTCACTGAAAGCGATCTGCGCAAACAGTGGCTCGCTTCCGGCGACATGACAATGAGTGTCGGCGCGCCGTTCGAATTCGTCTGGCGCAATGACGAACTGTCCAATCCGCCCGCAAAGCGGCCGGAAGGTTTCAGCGAAGAGCACCGTATGCAAAGCGAGATCATCGAGGTTGATCCGCCCCGCAAGATAACCTTCAGCTGGGCGCCGCGCGGCGAGGTGACTTTCGAGCTCAATCCGCAGGGCAGCAAGGTGCTGCTGACCGTGATCCACCGCCGCATCAGCGATCGCGTCAACACGCTCAAGGTCAGCGCCGGCTGGCATACCCATCTGGATGTGCTGGTGGCGCGTCTCAATGGCGAAGAGCCGAAGCCTTATTGGGACGTCTGGCAGCGCCTGCATGAGGAATATGGACAACGCCTGCCGGATTGAGCCGTACTCAACAGAAGAGGGAGGTCATGATGCCAAACACGATCGTCTCACACGCGGATTGGCTGCAAGCGCGGCTGGAATTGATGGAAGCCGAGAAGGCTTTCACCCGCCAGCGCGATGAACTCACGCGGCGGCGCATGGCGCTGCCATGGGAACGGGTCGCCAAGCCTTATCGGTTTGAAGCTCCAGACGGCGAGCTCACACTCGCCGATCTGTTCGGCGTTTGCTCGCAGCTCATCGTCTATCACTTCATGTTCGGGCCGGACTGGCAGGAGGGCTGCAAGTCCTGCTCATTCTGGGCCGACAATTTCAATGGCATCCCGATCCATCTGAAACAGCGTGATGTCGCCTTCACCGCAGTGTCGCGGGCTCCACTGGAAAGGCTCTTGGCCTACCGACAGCGTCTCGGCTGGAGCTTCCCCTGGGTCTCCGATCGCAGCACCTTCAGCATCGATTACTACGGCGCATTCCCGCCGGAGGATCTGGCCAAGGGCGAGACTTACTGGAACTACAAGGTGCAGCCCAACACCACGTCGGAACAGGTCGGCATCAGCGTCTTCGCGAAGAACGAAGCGGGGAAGGTGTTTCACACGTACTCGATCTTCGGCCGTGGCGTCGAGGAAGTGAACGGCGCCTATCATTTCCTCGATATGGTGCCCAAAGGCCGCGACGAGGACGGGCTCGACTTCACCATGTCATGGGTGCGGCGGCACGATCAGTATTGAG
>CALRZK010000285.1:0-5296 GCA_943372615.1 Bradyrhizobium ivorense
TGAATTCGCCGGACTTCATCTTGGCGAACAAAGCCGCGGCTTCCTGCGCCAGCGAAGCGCCCACCATGGTGAGCGGCAGGATCACGATAAGGACGATCAGGCCGACCGTGAGAATCGCCGCCGAATTCGGATGTTTCGGCATCCGCGCCAGCAGGCGATTATGCATCGGCGCGAACATGATGGCCATCACCACGCCCCACAGAATGGCGCTGTAGAAGGACGACAGGATCCAGCAGAACGCGAGCGAGACCGCGATCAGCAGCAGCATGAAGGTACGGTCTTCGAGACGGGCGCTCATGCAATGTCCTTCAAATATAAGAATGCCCGGCACGGGCCGGGCATTTGTATTTAACCTGTAGGGTGGGCAAAGCGAAGCGTGCCCACCACCAAGTGTCGTGCCGTGAGAGGTGGGCACGGCGCAAGCGCGCCTTTGCCCACCCTACAGATCACGTATTCTTCAGCGCTACGCGGAACTCGGCTTCGGTCTTTTCCTTGACCTCGTCGAGCGTCACACCATCGGCGAGTTCGATCAGCGCCATGCCGCCATCGCCGTTCTTGTCGATGGTGAACACCGCCAGATCCGTCACGACCATGTCGACGACCTTCTCGCCGGTGAGCGGCAGGTCGCACTTCTTGAGCAGCTTGGCGCCGTCCTTGGCCGAGTGCTCCATCACGACGATGACGCGCTTGACGCCGGCGACGAGATCCATCGCGCCGCCCATGCCCTTCACCATCTTGCCGGGGATCATCCAGTTGGCGAGGTCGCCATTCTGGGCCACCTGCATGGCGCCGAGGATCGAGAGGTCGATATGGCCGCCGCGCACCATGCCGAACGAGTCGGCAGAGGAGAAATAGCTGGTGGTCGGCAGTTCGGTGACGGTCTGCTTGCCGGCATTGATGAGGTCGGGATCTTCCTCGCCCTCAAAAGGGAACGGGCCCATGCCGAGCATGCCGTTCTCGCTCTGCAATTGCACGTCAACGCCGTCCGGAATGTAGTTCGACACCAGCGTCGGGATGCCGATGCCGAGGTTCACGTAGTAACCGTCACGCAGTTCTTTCGCAGCACGGGCTGCCATCTGATCGCGGGTCCAGGCCATTGTGGCTCTCCTGCTGAATGTCTGAGTTACGCGGGGCGCTGACGGGAGGTGACTTTTTCGATGCGCTTCTTAGCCGTGCCGACTTCGACAATGCGCTGCACGAAAATGCCGGGGGTGTGGATGTGGTCCGGATCGATCTCGCCGGCCGGAACCAGATGCTCCACTTCCGCGATGGTGATCTTCGCGGCGGTCGCCATCATCGGGTTAAAGTTGCGGGCGGTCTTGCGGTAGACGAGGTTGCCGGCGGTGTCGCCCTTCCAGGCATGGACGATGGCGATATCCGCGAACAGGCCGCGCTCCATCATGTAGGTCTCGCCGTCGAAATCCATCGTCGGCTTGCCTTCGGAGATCAGCGTGCCGACACCGGTCTTGGTGTAGAAGCCCGGAATGCCCGCGCCACCGGCGCGGATGCGCTCGGCCAGGGTGCCCTGCGGGGAGAATTCGAGTTCCAGCTCACCCGCGAGATACTGTTGCGCGAAAAGCTTGTTCTCGCCCACATAGGACGAGATCATCTTCTTGATCTGGCGGGTTTCCAGCAGGCGCGACAAGCCGATGCCGTCCACGCCGGCATTGTTGGAGACGACCGTGAGATCCTTCACGCCGCTGTCGCGGATCGCGTCCGAGAGATCCTCGGCAATGCCGCAGAGGCCGAAGCCGCCCGACATGATCATGATGCCGTCTTTGAGGATGCCGTCGAGTGCCGATTTGGCGTCGGGGTAGACCTTGTTGACCATGGGGAAATCGACCTGATGAAGAGAGCTCGGAGGTCCGGCTGATGCCGCAATGCGACGAAGTATTAGGCGGAAATCGCAAAGCCCGTCAATCGCAGTGGATGCGACCCCTTCACGCCCCGCTCGGCCTTGAAAGCGTCAAGAAAAGCGAGCAAATTGCGGGCCTTGGATGCGGGGCGAGCGCGTGAGGCGACTGCGCCCCATCTGCGTTCAGACCAATAGCCCAGATCAATAGCCAAAGACTTTCAGTCAACCCCGGATAGATCATTGACGATGGCCCAAGGAATAAAGCGCCTGGGGATGCCTGTTCTGGCACTCCTGGGTGTCGTCGTGATCGGGCTGCTCGCCATGTCGTGGCTGCTGAGCCGCGACGCGCTGCGCAATGCCGTTGAAGCGCAGATCCGCAACGTCACCGGGCTCGACTTCGTCGTCAACGGCGCCGTCGATATCTCCGTGTTCCCCGGCAGCTATGTGTCGTTTCACGATGTCGGCCTGAAGAATGGCGGCGCCATCGATCCGGCGCTCACGGTGGATGTGCTCACCGCCAATCTGCGCCTGCTGCCGCTGCTGCTGCAGCGCTTTGAAATTGCCGACATGGTGATGCTCCGCCCCCGCATCCGCGTGGTGCGCGAGGCCAATGGCGATAGCAACTGGGCGCCCTTCATCGAATCCATCGCGCGCAAGACCAAGCCCGGCGGTGAGCAACTCTCCTTCTCGGAAATCCGCATTCAGGACGGCCAGCTCGATTATCGCGACGCGCATAACCACGAGCGCCTGAACGACATCGATATCGCCCTCGCCTGGCCCTCGATCTCGCGCTCCTTCGCCGCCACCGGCCAGTTCGACTGGCGCGGCGAGCGCGTCGATGCCAGCCTCAGCGTCAGCGATTTCCTCGCCGCATTGGCCGGTGAACGCTCGGGCCTGAAAGCCCGCTTCGCCAGCGCGCCTATCAAGCTCGCTTTCGACGGCAATATTGCCAACAAGGCCAGCCTGGTGATGGAAGGCACGCTCACCGCGGACAGCCTGTCGTTGCGCAACGCCATGCGCTGGGTCGGCCAGGCGCCCCCAGGCTCCGGCGGCTTCGGCCGCTTCGCCATGAAGGCGCGCGCCAGCCTGGTCGGTCCGTCCATCGCCCTCACCAATGTCAATGTCGAACTCGACGGCAACACGGCCGAGGGCGTCATGACCTACAGCAATTCGGGCCGCCAGACCCTGCAGGCGACGCTGGCTGCCGGCGCCATCGATCTCACGCCCTATGTCTCGACTGTGCGCCTGCTCGCCTCCGGCCAGCGCGACTGGAGCCGGCAGCTGTTCGATCTCGACGCACTGTCCTCGGTCGATCTCGACATGCGGCTCTCGGCTGCCAAGGTGACCGTCGGCTCGTCGGTGCTCGGCCGCACCGCGCTCGGCGCCAATCTGCGCGGCGGTACGCTGGCGCTCTCGGTGGGCGAAGCGCAGATCTATGGCGGCATCGCCCGCGGCTCCTTCAGCATCGCGCGTTCCGACACGATTGCCGACATCAAGGCACAGTTGCAGTTCAGCGATGTCGATCTGCTCGCCTGCGCCAGCGACCTGTTCGGCGTCACCCGCCTCACCGGCCGCGGCACCCTCAACATGATGCTGGAAGCTTCGGGTTCCTCGCCCTTCGGCCTCGCGCAGTCGCTTGATGGCTCCGCCACCTTGATCGGCCAGGACGGCGCCATCACCGGCTTCAATGTCGAGCAGTTGCTGAAGCGCCTCGAGCGCCGCCCCCTCTCCGGCGCCGGCAATTTCCGCTCGGGCTCGACGCCGTTCTCAAATCTGGTGATGCAGCTCAAATTCCAGGACGGCATTGCCACCGCCCAGGACATCCGTATCGACGGCCCGACCTCGAAACTGACCCTCACCGGCACCGCCTCAGTCCCCGCCCGCGAATACGACATGAAAGGCACCGCCAGCCTGAAAGCCGCCGCCAATGGCTCGGGCGGCTTCGACCTGCCTTTTGTCATTCAGGGTCCATGGGACGATCCTTTGATATTCCCGGACCCCGAAAGCCTGATCCGCCGCTCCCCCGGCGCGGCGCCATTGCTGGATGCTGTCAAGGACCGCAAGACCAAGGACGCCGTGCGCTCCGTGATCGAGCGGTTCACGACGGCGCCGAAGGCGTTGCAGCCCGATGCGGAGAAGAAGGACGAGGCACCGGCAGCAGCGGCTCCCGCGGCCACTGCGCCGGCGGAGCCTGAGAAGGCGAATTAAACTTCATTCGGAGAAGTGGAGCGTCTAATGCCGGTTGGATTTCGAACAGGCCGGCACGACGATCCCTCCCGACCGAACTGGGACGACAACGGTCCGCGCCCGCTGAGCTGGTCCGCTTGGTATCCGACCGCCGCGCAAACCACCGAAACGGACTTCCGCTTCGGACCGAAAGAACCATGGTTCGACATCGGCCCGGTCGTTCACGATGCGCCAATCGCATCGGATGTGCCTTGTCCCATTGTTTTGCTGTCGCATGGAACGGGCGGCCAGGCACTGCATCTCGGTTGGCTTGCCCATCGGCTCGCTCAGCATGGCTTCATCGCCCTCGGCATCGATCATCACGGCAACACCAATATTGAGCCCTATCGCGCCGAAGGATTCCTCTGCTGGTGGGAGCGCACGCGCGATCTCAGCGTGCTGCTCGAACATATGCTGGCCGGCGTATTCGGCGCACATATCGACCCGAATCGCATCTCCATCGCTGGCTACTCGCTTGGCGGCTGCGTGGCAGCGGCCTTGATGGGGGCCATCACTGAAACCTCGCGCTTTCAGCGCACCGCCGCGAGCCGCGATTACGCCCGTGGCGTGCCCGAATTTCCCGAGCTCGCGGAACACCTGCCTCGTCTGCTGGAAACCAGTGGCACCTTCCGCGACTCATGGGCACGGATGTCAATGGATTATCGCGATCCCCGCTTCAAAGCCGCGTTGATGCTCGCCCCCGGACGCGGGCTTCTCGGGTTCAACGAAGCCAGCCTCAGCCGGATCACGGCAACAACACAGATCATAGTCGGCGACATTGATCCGACGCGCGCAGCATCGCAGTGGCTGCATGACCGGCTTGGCGGGAACAAGCTTGACGTGCTCCAGTCGGACGTCGGCCACTACGTGTTTCTTCCGAAAGCAACTGAAGCTGGCCGCAAGGCAAATCCGGCGGCGTGTTTGGATGCGGACCATGTAGATCGCGAAGCCATCCACCGACATATCGTGGCATCGGCCATCAAGATGTTTGGCCGTCCGGATCTTGAGGAAGCCAAGTCGTGTGGCAACAACTCAAGCGCAAGCGAGTCGCTTCTTGCTTATTCTCAAGGGAACTTGTCCAGAAATGAAGCCATCCGGATGCTCGGACTACGTGACTACACCGAGCTGCTCATTTCTCTGGGGGATGCAAATTTGCCGATGCCGTCCGCCTCGCCGCATGACGTCGATAATCAGGCGGTCGCTTTTGTAAAGCTC
>CALRZK010000286.1:0-5283 GCA_943372615.1 Bradyrhizobium ivorense
AATCTTTGTATTCGTAAAGCAGGCGCGCGCGAATCGTACCGTCGAGTCCGCGAATGTCCTCCAGCACGCGCTGGCTATCGGCCGCCGATGCATCAGCATCGAGCACGACATAACCGACATCGTTGTTGGTCTCGTAATACTGCGCAGCGATGTTGACGGCGTGGCGGGCCAGCACTTCGTTGAGGCGGCCGAGCATACCAGGCACGTTGCGCTGGACTTGGATGAAGCGCGTGCCCTGCGGGCGCGCGGGCAACTGCACCTGCGGGAAGTTGACCGCGCCGACGGTCGATCCGGTGTCGCTGTAGTCGATCAGCTTTCGCGCGACTTCGGCACCGATGCGCTCCTGCGCTTCTTCCGTGGAGCCGCCGACATGCGGCGTCAGCAGCACATTCGGAAGTCCCTGCAGCGGGGTGACGAATTTCTCGGCATTGGAGCTTGGCTCCACCGGGAAAACGTCCACAGCGGCACCGCGCAGCTTGCCATTGCGGAGCACGTCGGCAAGCGCGTCGAGATCGACCACCGTGCCGCGGCTGTTATTGATGAAATAGGCGCCGTCCTTCATCCAGGAGAACTCGGTCTTGCCGATCATGCCCTGGGTGGCCGGGGTCTCCGGCACATGCATGCTGACCACGTCGCTCTGCGACATCAGCTCCTGCAGCGTGGCCACCGGCTCGGTATTGCCGTGACGGAGGCGATCGGTGTGATCGTAATAGATCACCTTCATGCCAAAGGTCTCGGCGAGGTTCGAGAGCTGCGAGCCGATATTGCCGTAGCCAACGATGCCCAGCGTCTTGCCGCGGACTTCGTGGCTGTTGGTGGCCGACTTGTCCCACTTGCCGTCATGCGCAGCCACGGAGCGATCGACGATGCGGCGGAACAGCATCACGATCTCGCCCATCACCAGTTCGGCCACCGAGCGGGTGTTGGAGAATGGTGCATTGAACACCGGGATGCCGCTGCGGCGGGCTGCATCGATATCCACCTGATTGGTACCGACGCTGAAGCAGCCGATGGCGATCAGGCGATCGGCTGCGTCGAGCACGTCCTGGGTGATCTGGGTGCGCGAGCGGATGCCGAGCAGGTGCACGCCCTTCAAAGCTTCCTTGAGCTCGCTGCCGCCGAGCGCCTTGGTCAGGCGCGTCACATTGGTGTAGCCCGCGATGTCGATCAGCTCGACGGCGCTGTCATTGACGCCCTCGAGCAGAAGGATCTTGATCTTGTCCTTCGGGAGCGAGAGCTGCGGGGCGGGCGTGGCGGTCTTTGACACGGGCGGTGTCCTTTGCAGGGCAGTTGAAAAACGACGAAGCAACGGCGGCCCCTTTGGGGGCTCCGGCGGGGTCGGGACGCCAGACGCTGGTTCGATTTGGCCGCATCTTTAATCCGGCCGTCCCGCCTATGCCAAGTGGGGGCACAACAAATTGAAAAATCAGAATTTTTGACTGCCGGCAGGGAAGTCCCCGGCGGCTTTTTGGGCGCCGCAGGAGTCGGCGGCGACGGGCCGCAGCACCGGGCGGAACGGAACCCGTTCCCTGACATTGTCAGCCGCCCTCCCCGGCGATCACATTCCAACCCCTGGTGCCCCCATTTCCGACCTCGATCCCGACACCACCGAGCAAGACGATCTTCACGGCGGCCGCTCGCCCTGGTTCGCCAGCCTCCCCCGACCCGCCCGGCATCCCTTGACCGAAGACATCCGCTGCGACGCACTCGTCGTCGGTTGCGGCATCACCGGCGCGCTGATGGCCGAACGGCTGACCCGGCAAGGGCTGGACGTCGTGCTGGTGGACCGCGAATTGCCGGGCCATGGCAGCACGGCGGCGAGCACGTCCATGCTCCTGTGGGAGATTGACCGCTCGCTGAGCGAGCTGACCGAGCTTTATGGATATGAGCGCGCCGTGCGTGCCTATCGCGCCAGCTTCGAGGCCGTGAGCGGATTACAGGCGCTCGTTCGCGATCTCGAATTGCCGTGCGACTTAAGGGCAAAGTCATCGCTGTATCTTGCTGCCGGTGCGGACGCGACCGGCCTGATCACCGAGAATGTTCTGCGCACACGCGCAGGACTTCCCGGCACATTTCTCGATCATCGCGCGCTGCTCGGCGCCTATGAGATCACACGCGCCGGGGCGATCGTCTCGCCGAACTCAGCTGATTGCGATCCGATGCAAATGGCGATCGGTTTGCTGAATGTCGCGCATGGGCGCGGTGCACGTTTTTTCGAGGCAGAGACCATACGCTACGACAGCGCGCCGCACAGCGTTGGCGTCACAACGTCGGAAGGGCGCCTCATCGAGGCCCGTCATGTCATCCTCGCTACCGGCTATGTGATGCCCGATATCGTGGAGACGAAAGTGCAATCGCCATCTTCCAGCTGGGCCATCGCGACGGCCCCGCAGCCGGACAGGCTGTGGCGCGATGGCGTGCTGATCTGGGAAGACAGCAAGGACTATCTCTATGCCCGCACGACGCGCGCGGGCCGCATCATCATCGGCGGCGAGGACAGCGACGAGATCATCGAGCCGGATGCGCGCGATGCGCTGATCCCAGTCAAGGCGGATCAGCTAAAACGGCGCTTGCAAGCGCTCTGGCCACGCGCCGAACTCAACATCACCCATCGCTGGGCCGGCACATTCGATACCACGCGCGATGGCTTGCCGCTGATCGGCCCGGTGCCGAACCATCCCAACCTGTTCGCTGCCTATGGCTATGGCGGCAATGGCATCACGTTCAGCTTCATGGCCGCGCGATTGCTCGGCGATCTCATCAACGGCAAGCGTTCGCAGCTACTCGACGACTTCGCGCTCGATCGCGACGTCGCTGCATAGGCACGACCGCAGCGCAGCAACACTGGCGCAGTGCCGCATTCGCAGGCGATCATCGCCGCGATTTCCAGCACGCGCACTGATTGACAAGGCAGGGACGATTGTTAGCATACAAGTGAATTTTGAAGCTCCTTATGGGGGTTGGTCGGATGAAACCGGCGTCGTTTACTCGCCACGTTCCCCGCACGGTGGACGAAGTCGTGAGCGCCCTGGCCGAATATGTGCCGCAGGACGGACGCATTCTCGCCGGCGGGCAGAGCCTTGTGCCGATCATGGCATTCCGCATGGCGCGGCCCGCGCATCTGATCGATATCAATGAAGTCGAAGGGCTCGATCGCCTCGCGATCGACGGCGATCACCTTTCCATTGGCGCGCGTGTGCGCCACGGCGCCTTCCACAAGCCGGTGATCGACGGGCCGCTCGGACTGCTGCTCGCCTATGTCGCTAAACACATCGCGCATTACCCGATCCGCATGCGCGGGACCTTTTGCGGCAGCCTTGCCCATGCCGATCCGTCATCGGAATGGTGCCTCACCTCGGCGACGCTCGGCGCGGAGCTGGTGGTGAAAAGCGTGCGCGGCGAGCGCATCGTGCCGATCGATGGGTTCCTTGAAGGCATCATGACCACTGCCCTGCAGGACGACGAGTTTCTCGCCGAAGCGCGGCTGCCGCTTCTCTCGCCGGGCACGAAATTCGGCTTCTACGAATTCAGCCGCCGTGCCGGTGACTTTGCGATGTCCGCCGCTCTCGTCACCTATCGTCTGGTTGACGCCAAGATCACCGACGCCCGCGTCGGCATCGGTGGCGCCGAGGACCGTGCGCGACGCATTACCGAAGCTGAGGATGTGCTGAACGGACAGGCGCCCTCGCCTGAACTGTTCGTTGCAGCCGGCGAAGCGGCGGCACTGGCCGTCGATCCCATGGAGGATATCCAGACCACTGCCGATTATCGCCGCGACCTCGTCCGCGCCGTGACGCGGCGTGCGCTCGAACATGCACAGCAATGACCGTGCACGGAAAAGCCGAACATACCAAGGGATCGGGCACGACATGGGTCGGGCGCTCGATCCGTCGGCTCGAGGACCCTGCACTCGTTTCGGGGCGCGGACGATTTACGGCTGATCTTCCAGCGACACATTGGGTGCGCTTCGTGCGCAGCCATGTGGCGGCGGGAACGATCGACGGCATTAACGTGCCTGATGGCATCGGCATGGTGACAGCAGCCGACTTGAAGGGCCTGAAGCCAATCAAGCCGATGCTGAGCAAGTTCAACTATGTGCCGGTCGGGCAGCCTGTCCTGGCCGACGGTGTGGTGCGCTTCACCGGTGAATGTATCGCCGCCGTCTATGCCCCAGGCAAGGATGAGGCAGAGGATTTTGCCGATCAGGTCGAGGTCGCGATCACCGAAACGACACCGCTCACGGATGCGCGCGCTGCGCTCGTCGACGACGCACCGCGTGTGCATGCCGGGACACAGCACAATGTCATCGTGGAAGGCCATATCGCCACACCGAAATTTGAGGATGTGTGGGCGTCCACCGACCGCATCATCAAAGTCGAGGCGCGCTCGCGCCGGCAGAATGCGACTCCGATGGAAGCGCGTGCAGGCCACGCGGTCTACGATCCCCTCACCGAGCGCGTGACGCTGACCTGCACCACCCAGATGCCGCATCTGATGCGCACCGCCGTGTGCGACATTCTCGGCATTCCGGAATCCGAACTCCGCGTCATCGCCCCCGATGTCGGCGGCGGTTTCGGGCAAAAAATGTCGCTGGCGCCGGAATATGTGCTGCTGGTGTGGCTGGCGCGATATCTGCGCAGTTCGGTGGCCTGGACCGAGGATCGCCGCGAAAACCTGATCGCGAGCTTTCACAGCCGCGATCAATATGTCGAGCTCGAAGGCGCGTTCGACGCGCATGGCAAGCTACTGGCGCTGCGCGGTGACATCGTCGCCAATATCGGCGCCTATTCCTGCTTCCCCACCACCTGCGGCGTCGAGCCGCTGATGGCACTGGCCGAACTTCCAGGTCCTTATGATGTCCGCGCCTATGACTGCCGCTCGCGCGGCGTCATGACCAATACCTGTCCGATGGCGCCCTATCGCGGCGTCTCGCGGCCGGTGATCACTTTTGTGCTGGAACGGCTGATGGACAAGGCGGCCGGCGCATTCGGCATCGAGCCGACCGAACTGCGGCGTCGCAACTTGATCACCACATTCCCTTACACCTCCGCGACCGGTCTCGTCTTCGACGACGGCACCTATCGCGAGACGATGGAGATGGCGATCGACGCCATCGGTCTCAGCGCCTTTCGCAAGCGACAGGAAGCAGCGCGCGCGCGAGGACGCTATCTCGGCATCGGCTTCGCCACCTTCTCCGAACGCACCGGCTATGGCAGCCCGGCCTTCGCCGCGCGCGGCATGGAGATCACGCCGGGATTCGAGACGGTGATCCTCACCGTCGAT
>CALRZK010000287.1:0-5260 GCA_943372615.1 Bradyrhizobium ivorense
GAAGATGCTGGGATCGAGGCACCAGTCGTCCTCATCGCCGACGATGATCAGCAGCGGCGGCGTGAATTTCTCGAGCTGCGGCTTCATCTCCCACAACATCGGCCGCTTCGCCTGCAACTCACGCATAGTCAGCGCGTGGCCGACCGGCGAATGATCCGCCAGCATCTTTGCGAATTCCGCAAAACCGCGCGGATCCTTGTTTTTATGCGTCTGCCGCGTCGCACCATCGGCGTAACGCGCAGCGGCCTCCGGCCAATCGACTGTCTCGAACATCTTTGCCGTTTCGCGCGAAGCCGCACGCCCCTGCTCGACAAAGGCGGGATCAGGGCTCGAACCATAGCCGCAACTGGCGGCCGTCACGGAAAGACATCGGTCGGGATAATGGATGCCCACATGCAGCGCGGTCGAGGCGCCCATCGAATGACCGACGATATGCGCTTTGTCGATGCCCAGCCCATCCATCAGCGCAATGACGTCGTTGCGCGCAATGTCCTGGCCGTATTTCACCGGATCCGTCGGCACATCCGATGGCGGATAGCCGCGCTGGCTGTAGGTGACGCAGCGATAGGAGCGCGAGAAGTAACGCAGCTGCGGCTCCCAGGTGCGGTAATCGCCCGCATATTCGTGCACGAAAATCACAGGACTCCCGGTGCCGACCTCCTCATAATAGAGCTTCGTTCCGTCCGGCGTCGTGAGGTGCGGCATGTTCGCCTCCTGCAAGCCAAAAGCAGATTTCATTTGCGCACATACAAAATGCTAGTAGCGTTAGTTCGACTGAGCAAGAGGATTTAGTGAATGTAATTTTGGCATATCGTTTGCTTACAAACGAATGCCGCACTGCCGCATGAAAGTGATCGAAAAGCTACGCGCCACAACGTTTGCCACTTTGTTTTCTGGGAGATGTTTATGACCGGTCTTTCGCGACGCGCCTTTGCCTTGGGCACCGCTGCTACACTGCTAGGCACGACATCGATCACAATTTCATCGGCGCAGGCGCTGCCAAAAATCCGCGTCGGCAGCCTGACGCTTCCGGTCTTCGCACCGATCATCGTCAACATCATGAAGGCGCAGAAATTCGATACCAAACACGGTTTCGAAGCCGAGGTGCAGACCTATCCGTCGTTCTCCGCCTATTACGCAGGCCTCGCCACCGGCGAGATCGACACGCTGATCGGCGGCCCCACTTACTTCCAGAAACTCCGGCTCGAAGGCGTGCCGCTGCGCATCGTTGCCACTGGCGCGACGCTGGCCGATCTCGTGATCATCACCAAGGATCCCGCCATCAAGTCGCTGGCCGACCTCAAGGGCAAGCAACTCGCGGCCGATATGGGCAGCGGGCAATTCCAGATCCTGTCGATCTACGCCAAATCCAAGGGCATCGATCTCACCAAGGACATGACGCTGGTCAATGCCAACTTCGCCGTCGCCCGCGCCCAGCTGGCGGCGGCGCGCGTCGAAGCCGCGATGATCATCGAGCCGATCGCCACCATGATGATCAAGGAAGATCCGAGCCTGAAGATCATTTTCAATGCCAATGACGCCTGGAAGGAAATGGCCGGGGTCACGGGCTGGGAGCTGGTCTATGCCATGCGCGAGGACACCATCAAGAAGAACGCCAATGCGCCGAAGCAGTTTGTCGCGGCACTGGCAGACGTCACAAAATATCTGCAATCCGATCCCGATGGCGCCGACAAGATCGCCGTCGAGACGGTAAAGCTGCCACCCGGCATCCTGAAGGAAGCCGTGCATGCCAAACGCTGGGTATTCGATGCCCAGCCGGCATGGGATGCCGCGGAGAAGAAGAGCATCTGGGATACGTTCGAGCGCGCGGTCGCCGCGGGCTTCCATCCGAAACTGCCAGATGATGCGATCATCTATGCCCCCTGACGAGGCACGCGCACCCACGCCGTTCGAGGAACCGCGCCGCAAGTCGATGATGCCCAGCCTGCCGCGCGAGACGATCATCTCGATCGTGCTCTTCGCGGCCGTGTGGCAGATCATGTCCTATCTGGCACCGACGCTCGGCATTCCGGCTTTCGCCATCCCCGGTCTAGGCCGGATTGCGGAAAGCCTGATGAAGATCACGCCGATCGATGTCGCGGTGACGCTCGGCCGCGTGTTGCTGGCGCTGTTCGTCTCCTTCATCATCGGCATCTTCGTCGCCGTGCTGATGTATCTCTCCGACAGCATCGAGCGTTATCTCCGACCGATGGTCCGCATCCTGATGGCGGTGCCCGTCGTGTCCTGGATCCTGTTCGCCGTGCTCTGGTTCAAGGGCGTCGAATTCCGCATCGTCTTCGTGCTCGTGGTCGTCTGCGCACCCGTTTTCACCGTGGACGCGCTCGACAATATGCGCGAGGTGTCGCGCGATCTGAAACAGATGATCCGCTCCTTCCGCCCGACGCCATTCCAGTTCTTTTACAAACTGATGCTGCCGGCAATCACGCCGGGCATCCTGACCAGCTGGAAGATCACGCTCAGCCTCGCCATCCGTGTTGTCACCATAGCCGAGCTGGTCGGCGCCGTGACCGGCATCGGGCATCGCCTGTCAGTGGCGCAGGAGCTGTTCTCCGTGGCTGATGTCTTCGCCTGGACGTTTGTGCTTGTCGTCCTGCTATTCCTTCTCGAAGCGCTGATCGTACAGTTCGAGACCCGTGTACTGAGGTGGCGCGCATGACCGGCGCATCTGCTCCCATCGAGATCGCCGGGCTGCGAAAGGTTTTTCGCCAGACGACCACCGGCGAATCCATCACCGCCATCGATCAGCTCACGCTGCGCATCGAGCCCGGCGAACTGGTCGCGATTGTCGGCAAGACCGGCTGCGGGAAATCGACCTTGTTCGATCTCCTGATCGGCCTCGAACATCCCACCGCCGGCAGCATCACCATCGGCGCCAAGACGCCCTATGACGACTTCAATGATTTCCGCGGCAAGATCGCCACGATCTTCCAGCAGGATCGGCTGTTTCCCTGGCGCTCGGCCATCGACAACGTCAAGCTTCCGCTGGAGCTGATCGGCATCGCCGATGACGTGCAGCAGGAACGCGCGATGTTCTGGCTGAAGCGGCTGGGACTCGCGAATTTTGCGAATGCCTATCCGCGCGAACTCTCCGGCGGCATGCGCCAACGCGTGGCCATCGCACGGGCTTTTGCCGTACAGCCGGAAATCCTCCTGGCCGATGAATCGTTCAGCGCGCTCGATGAAGTCACAGCCAATGATCTGCGCCAAACCTTCGTCGATCTTGCCCGCGAATTCCATTCCACCGCGATCCTGATCACGCACCAGCTGGAGGAAGCCATGTCGGTCGGCGACCGCATCGTGGTGTTCGGCAAGTCGGCGGCGCTGCTCGCCGATATCCGGATGAGCGACTGGGACCGCAGCGATCACGCCACGTTGCGTTCCGCGATCCAGAATACGCTGCAGATGAATGCGCCGGACGAGCGGTTAAAGCGCTGACCGTAGGGTGGGTTGAGCGCAGCGAAAACCCACCAAGTCCTGTGCGCGGCGGTGATGGGTTTTCGCTCCGCTCAACCCATCCTACATCCACATCCGCAACCACGACTTGCGGATTCCGGATTCAGCCATTCCGTTGACATCCTTTCGACCCGCAGATACGCAAATTTACGTAATCGGCCGTCCTGTCGGCGTCGAATTTGCGGCCAAGCCGCGCAAGGATAAATGCCGGTGTCAGGCATGTTTTGGGGAGCGGCGCAGTCATGATGGATTTCGCCACCCGGGTCCACAACCACAACTACCGGCTCGACCCGATCATCCGGTCGCCGCTGGACACGGATTTCTACAAATTCCTGATGCACCAGTTCGTCTGGATGCTCTATCCGAAGGTGCCCGTCACCTTCAGCCTGATCAACCGCACCAAAACCGTGCGGCTGGCGGAGATCATTCCCGAGGCCGTTCTTCGCGCGCAGCTTGATCATGCCCGCACCCTCACCTTCCGCGAGAACGAACTGATCTGGCTCGCCGGCAACCGCTTCTACGGCCGCCGCGACATTTTTCGCCCGGAATATATCGAATATCTGCGCACGTTCCGCCTGCCGGACTATCACCTCGAAATCGTGGACGGCCAATATGTCCTTACCTTCGAGGGTGACTGGGCCGCGGTGACCATGTGGGAGATCTATGCTCTCGCCATTGTCAGCGAGCTGCGCTCGCGCATCGCCATGGCGTCGCTGGACAAGTTCGAGCTCGACATCCTCTACGCCCAGACCAAGACCAAGATCTGGAACAAGATCAAGAAGCTCAAATCCTATCCCGACATGCGGCTGGCCGAGTTCGGCACCCGCCGCCGCCATGGTTTCCTGTGGCAGGAATGGGTGACCGATGCGATGGCCAACGAACTTGGCCGCAGCTTTGTCGGCACCTCGAATGCCCTGCTCGCCTTCAAACATTCGTTCGAAGCCATCGGCACCAATTCGCATGAGCTGCCGATGGTTTTCGGCTGCCTCGCGGAATCCGACGAAGCGTTGAAACAGGCGCAATACGACGTGCTGGCAAAATGGCAGGAGGTCTATGACGGTGAGTTGCTGATCCTCCTGCCCGACACATTCGGCATGACCCAGTTCCTGCGCGACGCACCGCCATGGGCCTCGAAATGGACTGGCATGCGCATGGACAGCAAAGAACCCATCGCAGCCGGTGAGGAAATCATCGCCTGGTACGGCATGCGCGGTGAGGATCCGCGCAAGAAGCGCGCGATGTTTTCGGACGGGCTCGAGGTCGATCTCATGATCGACCTGCACAAACGCTTCCACGGCCGCATCCGGGAAAGCTTCGGCTGGGGCACCATGGCGACGAACGATTTCCGCGGCGCGCATCCGCGCGGGCTGGATACGCTCGATCCCATCAGTCTCGTCTGCAAGATCACGGCGGCCAATGGACGGCCGGCGGTGAAGCTGTCGGATAATCCCGCCAAGACGACGGGTGGTAGCCAGGAAGAGATCGATCGCTATCTGCGCATTTTCGGCCGCGAGGGTGTCGCTGAGCAGAAGGTGATTGTGTAGCTCGCCCTTTTAACCTCGCCCCGCTTGCGGGGAGAGGTCGATGTTCACATGCGCAGCATGTGGGCGTCGGGTGAGGGGGAGCCTCCGCAGGCTCCGCCGCGAGTGGAGAGCCCCCTCATCCGACCCGGCTTCGCTGCGCTACGCCGGGCCACCTTCTCCCCGCAAGCGGGGAGAAGGCAAAATCAGAGCAGCCCTGCCCCGCGCGCCCACTTATACTTCGCGCCGAGCACTTCCACCGGAAG
>CALRZK010000288.1:0-5240 GCA_943372615.1 Bradyrhizobium ivorense
CATGCGGTCTCGGCCTGGTCACGATCGAGCCCGGCGAAGCGCGCCCGGTAAAGCTTGCGCGAGCCTGCGCCCACCGTTTCGGTGAAGGGATCAGCCTTGCCGAGCGCGCCGCGTGCGCTGTCGCGGGCGGCATCGAGGCGAGACTTGGCTTCGCTTTCGCTGCCGAGCGCGCCGACCTGGATGATCCAGCCGGAATGTGCGGCCGCAGGCTTGATCGAGCCAGCGTGCTGCACGGCCTGCGGGGCGGGTGCGGGAGCCGGGGCTGCAGCTGGAGCGGCATAGGCCATGGCGGTGCCGCCATGCTGCGCGCTGGAAGCCGGCAACACACCGAGGATGCCGTTGCCGGTGCCATAGCCAGCGGGCTGGCGCGGCATTTCCGAGCGGGCATAGAGTGAATTGGTGGTCTCCGGCGAGCGGGCGGTCGGCTCGTTGTGAGGAGAGACGGAGTTGGTGGCTGCCGGTGCCGGCGTCTCGGTGCTGGCCGAAGCGACGCGGTATTGCCCCGACTTCACCTGAACGGTGCGAACGCGGACCGGCTTCATCGGCTCGGCCGAACCCGGAATGGTCGAGATCGGTTCCGACTGGATCACGCCGCTATTGAGCGGGCCGGTATCTTGCTTGCGAGCCTGCGGCATGGGAGCCGCGGCAGGCGGAACGGCTGCGGTGGCGGCAGCGAGGAAGGAGCGGTTGGGCGCACCAGCGGCTGCCGCTGGACGAGCAGGGGCCGGTTCGGCCGCGGCGACGGGTTCAGGCGGCGACGGCGGCGCCGCAGATGCGACCTGGATCGCGCCATTGACCTGCTTGGTTTCGGTCGGACGCGACTTGGCCTCGACCTCGGCGACCTCGGTCGCGGCTTCCGCCGGGCTGCGCTCGGTGATGGCGGCGACGGTGCGGCGGGTTGCGCCCTTGTCGACATTGTCCGCGAGCAGGGTGCGCATGGCGGCGTCACGCGAACCGCCGCTGCGGCCGCCGAGCACCACGCCGACGAGGAAGCGGTTGCCGCGCTTCATGGACGAGACGAGATTGAAGCCGGAAGCGCGGGTGTAGCCGGTCTTGATGCCGTCCACGCCTTCGACCGAGCCGACCAGGCGATTGTGGTTGCGGATGTTGCGGCCACGGAAATTGAACGAGGCGGTGGCGAAGTAACGATAGTAGCGCGGGAAGCGATCCTGGATCGCGCGGCCGAGCGTCGATTGATCACGCGCGGTGGTGACCTGCGCATCATCCGGCAGACCGGAGGCATTGCGATAGACGGTGCGGCTCATGCCGAGCGCACGGGCCTTCTTGGTCATCAGCTTGGCAAAGTCGTCTTCGTCGCCGGCAATGGCTTCGGAAATCACCACGGCAGCGTCATTGGCGGAGCGGGTGACGAGACCCTTGATGGCGTCCTCGACGCGGAGCGTCTGGCCGGGGCGCAGGCCCAGCTTGGTTGGCGACTGTGAAGCAGCGTGCGCCGAGACATCCATCTCGGTATCGAGCGTCAGCTTGCCCTGTTCGAGCTTCTCGAACAGCATGTACAGCGTCATGATCTTGGTGAGCGATGCCGGGTGGCGCAGCGCGTCCGGATTGGTCGCCTGCAGCACGGCGCCCGAATTGCCATCGACCATGATGGTTGCGTAAGCGGGGTTATAGCTGGAGACCCGGGAAATCTTCGCCTTGCCCGATTTGTGCCGGCGGCGGGCATCTGCCGTGTCGACCGTGAAGGCGACGGCAATGCTGATGGTTGCAAGCCCCAAGACGCACGCACGGAGGGTGCGCGACGAAGCAAACGTTGTGCGAAGCATGGACTTCCCCGTCAGATCGGTCTCATTCCCCCACCGGTAAGGCCAAATTATGCCCGACAACCGGAGGTTCGTCTCAGTTTTCTGGTCGGCCTGAGCTCGCTCTCGACGGAAGGCAATCGATATCTCACCATTCTGGCTAAGAGCATGTGCTCACGCAGTTTTTTAGGCCTTACGGCCGTTACGCAACAATGCAGGGAATCAGGGTAGGTCGCCAGGGTTGCCAAAGCGTTAAGCAAATCTTGCGCTGCACCCCGGAATTCGTGGCAAATGCCGGTAATTGTGCATTGCACGCAATTCTTGACCGAATTGTGCAACGCGGGATAGATGCGGGTTGACCCATTCGGGCCGGAACCGGTTTCCGCCCGCCCATGCAGTCCGGGAAAGGATTTCACATGATCAAGCTCGAAGATTTCCAGCAATACGGCCAGGAGCAGTTTGCCAGTGCCGTTGCATCGGCGGCAGAGATGGGCAGCAATGCGCAAGCGATCGCGACCGCTGTCGGCGACTACGCCAAGAAGTCGATCGAGGACGGCAATGCCATGGT
Source organism: Bradyrhizobium ivorense (assembly GCA_943372615.1). Classification (GTDB taxonomy): domain Bacteria; phylum Pseudomonadota; class Alphaproteobacteria; order Rhizobiales; family Xanthobacteraceae; genus Tardiphaga; species Tardiphaga ivorense_A. Next base: position 2,329 of record CALRZK010000288.1, read on the forward strand.
GACTGAACTGGCAACCGTGAAGTCGATGGAAAAGGCATTCGAAATCCAGGGCGACTACGCCAAGATCGCCTATGAGAATTTCATGGCTGAGGGCCAGAAGATCAGCGGCCTCTATGCCGACCTCGCCAAGCAGGCCTGCAAGCCGTTCGAAGGTTTCATGGCTAAGATGACGTCCGCTGCGTGAGCACGCCGATCATCACAAAGCAAAACGCCCGGCCAGATGGCCGGGCGTTTTTATTTGATACCGGCATTCTGTATCAGCGCGAGACGCGTAATTTGTTGAGCGAGTTGCCGATGGCCGTGAAGGCTGCCGCGATGCCTTCATTCGTGCTGGTCGGGAAAAAGTTTCCGCTATCAGCACAGGCCTTCAGAACCGCGGACTCCGGATCTCCGCCCGTGTTGACCTGAATGGTGTAGATCGCGGGTACCGTTTTGCCGGCATCCGCCTTCTTGATGTTACTACACAGCAGTTTCTGCCGGTCGTCGACCTGGGTCGACCAATTGCTTCCGTCGCCATACCAGCGGTCCTTGGTGTTCATGCCGTCGGACAGCAGGATGATCACGTCGGTGTATTTGTAGTTCGAGTCCTTCGCAGGCGCAGGAAACGGGTCGATTCCAATTTGCAGGGTCTGCCACGCCCAAGCCATCCCGATGGCTTGGTTTGTACCCCCGTTTGCAGTGAGGTCGTTGATCTTGCCTTTGAGTATTGTAACGTTGTCGTTGCCGTAAACCGTCGTCATGCCCAAACTTCCTTCAGGGCATGCATTGTATTGATAGGCTGGATATCGCGCGGTCCCCGTTGCGGCGTCGTCGGTGGTGTCGTAGGGCTGATCGCGATCCGTGACGCAGCCATTCCAGCTGGTGCGACTTGTCGTGTTCCAGGAGTAACCTGCGTTGTTACAAGCGGTCTTGCTGTCGTAGGTTCTGTAGTCGTAACGACTTTTGTTGCAGCTACCTGCGGTATCGTCATAGACGTCCCATTTCAGCCAGCTCGCATTTCTATTGCTGCTGCTGTTGCCGACATTGACCATCTGCGCAAAGGGAATGATCGAGACATAGACATCCTCCTTCATGCGCGAACTCTTGTTGAGCGTATCGATCAGATCCTTGGCGGCTTTCTGCATGGCCTCCAGTTTTCCGGTGCCCATCCCCATCGAGCCCGTCACGTCAAGCGCCATGGCGACGCGCATACGCGTGGAGCCCCAGGTCGTGGTCGAGGAGCCGCTGATACCAATCTGCGGGAAGCCGACAATCTTCATGAAGTCGGTGGGAACGCTGCCGGAGCCGGACAGGGAGACCGTCGAGCCGTCCTTCGTGTTGGTCGTGTAGCTCGCGCTGACCGTGATCGGGGTCGAGTCGCCGTTGGTATAGAGCGCGTTGAAATAGCTGGTGGCCTTGTCCGAGATCTCTTTGGCCGACATGGACGGATTGGAGCCGAGATCCTTCGACACCATCAGCGCCGCGGAATCCAGTGCGACCTTCATCGACGACCGCGCCGATGTGGTTCGTGAATAATCGATGGCGGCGCCCACGAAGCCGAGCAGGGGCACCAGGGCAACGGCGAAGATCGCGGCCACGTTGCCGCGCTCGTTGCGGAAGAACCGCTGAGCCGCGTTGCGCGTCTGGTCTGAAATCGATGGGATAAACATGGTGACCGCCAAAATGGTTTGATGCCGGCCATTTCGCGGGACGTGGCTAAACGGGTGGTAAAGGTCTCCGCGGAAAATCGGTAAAAGGCTTTGTATTGGTAGCCGGGGAAGCGGCTGTTCGGTATCATCGTCAACAGCCGTTAAACCGCAGTTCGAGTGAACTGCTGCAATTGCGCAGGATCCGTTAACCCTGCCGGCGCGCCGCTGGGGATGTCCTACGGTCGGGTGGCTGGTGAGGCGGGCGGTTGCGCAGCGATGGATCGAGCACCATATCGGCCCTGCCGATTTGGCTTCGCTAACGCGTCTGAGGCTAGATTTCGCCAGATTTGGTGTGGCAACAGTGTGGCTAGGGTCCCGGTCGCCCCGCTGAAGAGGTTAACGGGCAGCAATTCCGGGGGAAGCCGGCCCGCCCGGGGCTGGTCAATCCCCGGCCGGGGCACCTATACAGACGTCATGGTTCAGACAGTTCCGACATTCATTTCCAGTGGCCAATTGCGGCCATTCGCCGAAGAGCCGCAGGCTGGCGCCGGCGCGCCGCGTGCCATGGCGGATGACGACAATCGCTCGGGTGGTCCCGACGGTCCATCGTCCTCGGTCATCACCAAAACCAAACCAAAGACCAAGCGGCCAAATCTCTATCGCGTGCTGATCCTCAATGACGATTACACGCCGATGGAATTCGTCGTGCATGTGCTGGAGAAGTTCTTCCAGAAGGATGTGGAGGCGGCGACGCAGATCATGCTGCACGTCCATCATCACGGCATCGGCGAATGCGGCGTGTTCACTTACGAGATTGCCGAAACCAAAGTGACGCAGGTGATGGATTTTGCGCGCAAGCACCAGCATCCCCTGCAATGCGTGATGGAAAAGAAATAACGCCGCGCTGGCCCCGAAAAGGGGAATGGGACTTGCATCGATTCCAGATTGGAAAGGATGCACCAAACTGCTCAGACATCACCTGCTGCGTGTCATAAACTGCCGCGCAACGATGCCGAATGACGGTGCCAAAGCTTAAGCACCGGAACCGGCCTTTCGCCACGATCTTGCATCACTATATGCAGAAAGGTTCTTGTTGCCTGCGAGGGCAACGATGGCCATGATGGTGGGGGCCAAAGAGGACGCGGAATGCCAACTTTTTCTCAAAGCCTAGAACAATCGCTGCACAGGGCGCTCTCGATCGCGAATGAGCGCCACCACCAATATGCGACGCTGGAACATCTCCTGTTGTCGCTGGTGGACGACTCCGACGCGGCAGCGGTGATG
>CALRZK010000289.1:0-5230 GCA_943372615.1 Bradyrhizobium ivorense
GTACTGGATCGCCCGGTCAAGCCGGGCGACGACAGTTGGAGTTACGCCGCCCGCACGATATCGCGAACCAATCCTAGCGTCTCTTCAATCATCGCCGCGTTCACATCCAGATGCGTACACGCGCGGATGCGACCGTCCATGGTGGCCAGTGATACGCCTTTTATCCGCAATGCCTTCACCATGTCGGCACCGCTGATGCCCGCGCCGGCGGGATCGAAGAAGACGAGGTTGGTTTCAGGCGCCTGCACCTTCACGCCGTTGATCTGTGCGAGCCCGCACGCCAGTGTCCGTGCATGGGCGTGATCATCGGCGAGACGATCAACGTGATGATCGAGTGCGTGGATGCATGCTGCAGCGATGATGCCGGCCTGCCGCATCGAGCCGCCGAGGCCTTGCTTCCAGCGCCAGACGGCATCGATATAGTCCCGCGCGCCGGCCAGCACAGCGCCGACAGGCGCGCCGAGCCCCTTGCTGAAATCGATCCACACGGAATCCCAGCCATCCGCCATGTCGCGCGCGCTGATGCCGGTGGCAACACAGGCATTCAGCAGTCGCGCGCCGTCCATATGCGTGGCCATGTCACGTTCGCGCGCGATGGCAATAATGTCATCGAGATCGCTTTTCGCCCAGATGGTGCCACCGCCGATATTGGCGGTCTGCTCGACGCTGACGAGTGTCTGCGCGGCCTCGTAGCGTGTGCGCGGATGCAGGGCAGCGCGTAGGGTGTCTGGCGTGAACTTGCCGTCGGCGCCGTCGAGCCCGGTGATCTGAAAACCGCCTAGCGCAGCATGGGTGCCGCCCTCGCGCGACAGGATATGCGCGGTGCGATGAGCGAGGATTTCATCGCCCGGCCGGCAATGCGCGAGCAAGCCGGCGACATTGCACATCGTGCCCGACGGCATGAACACCGCGGCTTCCTTGCCGAGCAGATCCGCCACGCGATCGCAGAGTGCATTGACGGTGGGATCGTCGCCCACCTGCTCATCGCCGACTTCGGCTGCGGCCATCGCGGCGCGCATCGCAGGCGTCGGCTTGGTCTGCGTGTCCGACAGCAAGTTGATACGAACCGCTGGCTGCGAATGATCGGGGCGGGCTGGGGTAAAGGGCATAGCGTGTCCGTGTTGTTATGCGGCCCAGTTTAACTCGCCTGTAAGGCAACAAAAAAGGCCCCGGAAAACCGGGGCCTTTTCATCATCATCGCTAAAGCGATTAGCGCGAATAGAATTCGACGATCAGATGCGGTTCCATCTGCACGGCGAACGGAACGTCCGACAGTGCAGGAATGCGGATGAAGCGAGCGGTCATCTTGTTGTGGTCGGTTTCGACGTAATCCGGCACGTCACGCTCGCCGAGCTGCGAGGCTTCGAGAACGACAGCGAGCTGCTTCGAGGATTCCTTGACCTCGATCACGTCGCCGACCTTCACGAGATAGCTCGAAATGTTGACGCGCTTGCCGTTCACGCGGACATGGCCGTGATTGATGAACTGGCGGGCGGCGAACATGGTGGCGACGAACTTGGCGCGATACACCACGGTGTCGAGGCGGCGCTCGAGCAGGCCGATCAGGTTTTCACCGGTGTCGCCCTTGAGGCGGGAAGCCTCGACGTACACGGCGTAGAACTGACGTTCGGAAATGTTGGCGTAGTAGCCCTTCAGCTTCTGCTTGGCACGGAGCTGGGTGCCGAAGTCCGAGAGCTTGCCTTTGCGGCGCTGGCCGTGCTGGCCAGGGCCGTATTCGCGCTTGTTGACCGGAGACTTGGGGCGACCCCAAATGTTCTGGCCCATGCGGCGGTCGATTTTATATTTAGCTTCACTACGCTTTGTCATCGCGTCCTCGATAGTTTGAACAGTGGATGTGAGGAGACGCGCCCTCCTGTATGCCGGATGATCTTTTGAAGGATATCCCGGCACCGACAGGCTCATTCCCAAAGCTGGGAGGAGAACCACGGGTGCGAAACGCTTCGCGGGCCGAAAACGGCCCGCGAGCAGGGCGGTTTCTAGGGGGCGGGGGCTGTTATGTCAATTCAAAGACAGGGCTATTTGCCGTTTTGACGGCCTTGGCTGCCGAAACCGGTCATTTCGCCCGCCGAACAGCCGGTTCCCGCCGATTTGGGCCTATTTCGGCGCCGGCGTTGCCACCGGCTTGCCGTCCTCGACCACATAGACAGCCATCAGTTTAAGCCCTTTGTCACCGGATTTCACGTCATGCGGGACGCCTGCCGGCATGGCGTAGGAATCGCCGGTCTTCAGCTGCTTGTCGGGCTGTCCCTCAACGATCAGCGTGGCATCGCCATCGAGCACGTAACCGGTATCGACGCCGGGATGGGTGTGGCGACCCGCGAGCACATTCGGTCCGATCTCGGCGATCACAGTGACGATGTGGTGGCCTGCCGGATATTTGATGTCCTGCAGCGGCGTGCGCTTGATGCCCTGCGCGGAGGCGGCGCCGATGCCGGCGACGGTCGCGATGGTGAGTCCGAGTATCAATTGTCTGAACATGTCGATCTCCCTTGCCGGTCTCTTGTCGGGCCGGCGTGAAGGGAGGCTAGCAGTGCGCCGGGGAAAGTCGAGCGAAGCTTAGGCTGCGACCTGACCGCCAAAGAACGGCGCCAGCGTTTCCGGCCACGCGTGGCGCTTGCCGGAGGTATAAAGCAGCACCGCATCGCCATGGGGAGCGCCGGGCTGGAGCTCGCCGATCAGGCCGACCACGCGACGCGCGATGGCGGGTGCAGGATCGATCCATGTCACGGGCCAAGGCGCCAGGCGCGTCAGTTCATCCAGCAGCAGCGGGTAATGCGTGCAGGCGAGCACCACGGTGTCGGTGCGGGCGCCGGCGGCGTCCTGGATGAAGCAGGGAGCGATTTCGTCGAAGATGGCCTTGTCGGTAATACCACCAGCGCCGCCAAGCGCGCTTTCGGCCAGCGAAGCGAGGTGGGGTGAGCCGACCAGCGTCACGATACAGCCGCCGCCGAATTCGCGGATCAGCGTCTGGGTATATTCGCGCTTCACGGTGCCGGAGGTGCCGAACACCGAGACGCGCTTGGTCAGCGAGCCCGCACAGGCCGGCTTGATCGCGGGCACAGTACCGACGATCGGCACGCTATAGGCGGCGCGCAGATCCTTCAGCACGATGGTCGAGGCGGTGTTGCAGGCGAGGACGATGAGATCGGGCCGGTGTGCGGCGATCAGTTCGCCCATCAGCGGCACGACGCGTTCGATCAGCGCTGTCTCGCTATGCTGCCCATAGGGAAAGAACGCGTCATCGGCCACATAGACATAGCGTGCATCCGGCCGCGCCTTTGCAATCTCGCGCTGGACGGTGAGGCCGCCGAGACCGGAGTCGAATACGAGGATGGTGGGACGGGTGGGCATGATGAGAGGTTAGGGGAGGATGGTTACTGCGGGGTTGTTAAATCAAGTCCGAGCGATTTGCGTCGTTGATTAAGGCGCAGTCAGGGCCCGCTGTTGACATTCGGCATTGGGTCAATGTCATATAGATTGCAAAAACAAACGGAAACAACTTTTATGATGCTCGTCGTGCGGTGGCGCTTGGGGGAGCGAAGCGATGGCGGCCAAGAATATCGTCCTTTTGTCTGACGGCACCGGGAATAGTTCGGGCAAGCTTTTCAAGACCAATGTCTGGCGGCTGTATCAGCTGCTCGATCTTCGCGACCCTGCCCGGCAGGTCGCTTATTATGACGATGGCGTCGGCACCTCGTCTTTCAAATTGTTTGCGATCCTGGCCGGCATTTTCGGCTTCGGCCTGAAGCGCAATGTCATCGATATCTACAGCTTCTGCTGCCGCAATTATGTCGCGGGTGACAGGATCTACGGCTTCGGTTTCAGCCGCGGCGCATTCACTATGCGCATTGTCGCCGGCATGATCGCGCGGCAGGGGCTCGTCGCCTATCAGAACGATGAGGCTGCGCTCGCGCGCGATGCGGCTGATGCCTATCGGGAATATCGGCGGCGGTTCGAGAGCAAAATCTGGATCGTGCCGATCTTTCGCTGGCTGCGCGACAAGGCTATCGCCGCATGGCGCGGGATTACAAACACGTCGCGCCACTCTCTGCCGCATGTTCCCGTCGATAGTATCCATTTCATCGGGCTTTGGGACACCGTGGATGCCTATGGCGGGCCGATCGAGGAAATGACCCGCGCGATCGATTACTGGGTCTGGCCTCTCTCGATGCCGGATCGCTTCATCAATGCGAAAGTCCATCGCGCCTGCCATGCATTGGCGATCGAGGACGAGCGCGATGCGTTTCGCCCTGTCATCTGGGATCAGCGCTATGTTCGTGGCAATGCCGACGTCGCCGGCAAGGACAAAAAGGATTGGCTGTTCGACATCAACTATCATGCGCCATCGGTGACGGGACATCCGCTGGAAACGCCGCCGCATCTCCGCGCTGACCTGCCCGAGATCGATCGCGAGCGCATCAGCCAGGTCTGGTTTACGGGTGTTCATGCCGATATCGGCGGCGGCTACCCGCAAGACGGACTGTCCTATGTCGCGTTCGATTGGATGCTGGATCGTGCGACGGCTTATGGGATGGTCCTGCTGCAGCCGCAGCGGCAGATGCTGGTGGATCCGCAGATCAATCCGCATGACAAGCTCAACGATTCACGCGAAGGCGTCGCGGCTTACTATCGCTACAAGCCGCGCAACATTGCCGAGCTCTATGACGCGCTGCCCTACAAGCCGTCGATCCGGCGCGATCTACGGCATCTCTACCGGTTGATGATCGGCAAACCCGTCGATCAACAGGAGATACTCGAGGATCTGCATCCCGATGTGCCACGACCCGTGGCTGCGCCTCCCACCGCCGTGATCCATCAGTCGGTGTTCGATCGTATCGCCAAGGGTACGGATCGCTACGCCCCCGCGATATTGCCGCGCCTCTATGACGTCACCGACAAGACAGGCGCGATCACGCGGGGGCTGTCACCGGTCGATCCAGGCCGGCCGCGCTCGAAGATCCAGGACGATGTCTGGAACTGGATCTGGCTGCGACGTGTGATCTACTTCCTGACGGTGTTTGCATCGCTGTTCATCGCGGCCATCCCGTTGCTGGTGATCTATTGGCCGGAATTCGGACGCGCCACGGTTGGCGATGTCGTCAATCCGGTCGTCAACATGGTAGCGTCGTTTCTGCCTGCCTTGCTCAATCCGTGGTTCGACGCATTTCGCAGCGGGCCAGGCTTCGTGCTGATCGGCGTCGTCCTCGTT
>CALRZK010000290.1:0-5225 GCA_943372615.1 Bradyrhizobium ivorense
CCTTTCTGGTCGCTGAGAACGTCGATGGCTGCAGTCTGCCCGACTATGGCGCGATAGAGCGCCGATGCTGAGAAGATCGAATCGCTGCGCCCGGTCAGGCTCTGCACCATCAGGTCGCGCAGCGCGTCGCGGGCCCGGCTGGGATAAGCCACGATCTGGTCCCGGCAGAGTTTGAGGTGAGAGGGCGATGGGCCGATCACATTGAAACCGGTATCGATGAGCGCCGCGTAGAACGGCATCAGTTCTTCGATCGGGCTGGTGCCCCATTTGAAGACCTTGGTGCCGGCGGCGGCCAGCCTGTCCAGCATCGCGCGATAGCGGGCGCCCAGTTTGGCGACCGCATCGAGAAAAGCGTCGAGTTCGGGATCCGGCAGGAAGGAATGGTCCTCTTCCGCTAAGCCGGCAATGGCGCGCTGCAATGCGGCTTCATTTTGCGGCGCGGCGTCGCTCAAGGCATCGCGTGCGCCGGCGGGGAAACCCAAATCGGGATCCGCCACCAGGGCGAATTGCGGACGCAGCAGGCCGGCCTCGATCATTTGCGGCAGGCAGCCGATGTGATCGTTATGTGCGTGGGTGACCACCAGCAAAGTCAGGTCGAACGGGGCGGGCTTTCCGAGAATGGCCGCAAGCTGCGCCGGGATCGAGTCATAGTCCTTCTGCCCTTTGAAATCGCTGGGATGACCGCCGTCGATCAGAACGGTCTTGTCGCCGAATTGGCAGAGAATGCAGTCGCCATATTGCTCGCGGCCCATATCGAGCAAGTGATATTGGCTACTGATGGCCGCCGCAGCCGGCGGCGCTGGTGTCGCCTGTACATTTTCGCCCGGCCGGGCACGGCTTTGCTTCCCCATCGCACATCCCCCCATCGTCGCAAACCTGATCCGATCACCTTCAGGCTGATCGATTTCACGGGCGCATTCAATGATTGTGATTGTGACAAGCGCGATCTCTTGCCGCAAACAAAAACCCCGCCTTGCGGCGGGGTTTTCATGAGAACGTTCGGGGAGTGCCGGCTTACGCCGGGATGCGGATCTCTTCTTCGTGCGGCTCGCGGAGCACGTAACCGCGGCCCCACACGGTTTCGATGAAGTTGCGGCCTTCGGAAGCGTTGGCCAGCTTCTTGCGGAGTTTGCAGATGAAAACGTCGATGATCTTCAGTTCGGGCTCGTCCATGCCACCATAGAGGTGGTTCAGGAACATTTCCTTGGTGAGGGTCGTGCCCTTGCGGAGCGAGAGCAGCTCCAGCATCTGATATTCCTTGCCCGTCAGATGGACGCGCTGACCGCCGACTTCCACCGTCTTGGTATCGAGATTGACCACCAGGTCGCCAGTCTGGATGACCGACTGGGCATGGCCCTTGGAGCGGCGCACGATCGCATGAATGCGGGCAACCAGCTCGTCCTTGTGGAAAGGCTTGGTCATGTAGTCGTCGGCGCCGACGCCCAGACCCTTGACCTTGTCCTCGATGCCGGCGAGGCCCGAGAGAATGAGGATCGGGGTCTTGATCTTCGACACCCGCAGCTGCTTGAGCACATCATAGCCGGACATGTCCGGGAGATTGAGATCGAGCAGGATAATATCGTAATCGTAGAGCTTGCCGAGATCGACGCCCTCTTCACCGAGATCCGTCGTATAGACGTTGAAGCTCTCGGATTTGAGCATCAGCTCAATCGACTGCGCAACAGCGCTATCATCTTCAATTAGCAAAACGCGCATGCCAGTCCCCTTTAGTCGCCGCTGTGGGCGTCAGGTCGGCCGCCATACTTGCGGCACCAAAAAACGCCTACGAACAACTGATTCGGATCCTGACGGGATATGGTTAACAAATGCTGATTCTGCTTCGCAAGCTCTAATCGTGCAATTCTTCTCGAATCGCCATAAGATGTTGCGTCGAAGACTCTTTTCGTAACCGTGCCCGTTCAAGTTCCGCATAAGGAATCGGATCTACCCGACTCCATCGATTCGCCCCGCCTTTCTGACGGCGCAAATGCTCTCAGTCATTCAAGACAGTGATCGAATGATTAATGATGCGGGTAAACACGGAGTTAAGGGGACGCCAGCAATGAGGCGAAACTTTAAAGCTTTCGCCACGAAAGATTTACACTCAAGGCGATCATAAGGCAGTGAAGGCTCTTGCTGAACAGCTCGCCGATATCGACGGCATCAATATTTACGGACGCGTGGTCGGCGTGCGCGGTCTCATGGTGGAGATCGCCGGCCCCATCCATGCCATGTCCGTCGGTGCGCGCATCGTCATCGAGACCGGCACCAACCGCTTCATTCCTGCCGAGGTGATCGGCTTCTCCGGCGACAATGCGGTCGTGATGCCTTTCGCGGGCCTGGAAGGCGTCCGCCGCGGCTGCCGCGCCGTCATCGCCAATGCGGCCAGCATGGTGCGTCCGTCCATCGCCTGGCTCGGCCGCGTCGTGAACGCCATGGGGGAACCCATCGACGGCAAGGGGCCGCTGCCGCAAGGCCCTGCGCCGATGCCCTATCGTGCGTCGCCGCCGCCGGCGCATTCCAGAAAGAGGGTCGGTGCACCGCTGGATCTCGGCGTGCGCTCCATGAACACCTTTCTCACCTGCTGCCGTGGCCAGCGCATGGGCATCTTCGCCGGTTCCGGCGTCGGCAAGTCGGTGCTGCTTTCCATGCTGGCGCGCAATGTCGATGCCGACGTCTCGGTGATCGGCCTGATCGGCGAGCGAGGCCGCGAGGTGCAGGAATTCCTGCAGGAAGACCTGGGTGAAGAAGGCTTGGCTCGCGCCGTGGTCGTGGTCGCCACTTCGGACGAGCCGGCCTTGATGCGTCGCCAGGCCGCTTATCTCACCATGTCGATCTCCGAATTCTTCCGCGACGAGGGCAAGGACGTCATGTGCATGATGGACTCGGTCACGCGCTTTGCCATGGCGCAGCGCGAGATCGGCCTGTCCGTCGGCGAGCCGCCCACCGCCAAGGGCTATACGCCCACGGTCTTCACCGAACTGCCAAAGCTGCTGGAGCGGGCAGGGCCGGGCACCGACGAAGGCTCCATCACCGCCATCTTCACGGTGCTGGTGGACGGCGACGATCACAACGAGCCTGTCGCCGACGCGGTGCGCGGCATTCTCGACGGCCATATCGTGATGCAGCGCGGCATCGCCGAGCGCGGCCGCTATCCCGCCATCAACATCCTCAAATCCGTCTCGCGCACCATGCCGCGGTCCTGCGATCCCGCTTACCTGCCGACCATCACGCGGGCCCGCCAGATCATGGCGACTTATTCGGATATGGAAGAGCTGATCCGCCTCGGCGCCTATCGCGCCGGTTCCAGCCCGGAGGTGGACGAGGCCATCCAGCTGCACGAGCCGCTTGAGGCGTTTCTGCGCCAGCGCAAGGACGAGGTGTGTGGATTGCTGGAAGGATACCAGCAACTGCACCAAATTGTTGGTACTTCGGCAACGGAACGCTAACTTTGTCGCGCCATCATGATCGCCAGAGATGGAATTCAGCCGGCTGCGCCTGTTCGGGCAGCTGGTGTTGTCCCGCTGTGATACAGGGACTTCTGGGGAGTATGAGTCGATGAAGTCACGTGACACCCTGATCCGCCTGAAGAAGTTTCAGGTCGACGAGAAGCGCCGCCGCGTCAATCAGATCGAAGGCATGATCGCCGACTTCCAGCGCATGTCAGTGGATCTGGAGCGCGAAATCCAGACCGAGCAGGACCGCGCCGGTATCCAGGATCCCACCCATTTCGCCTATCCGACCTATGCCAAGGCCGCGATCCAGCGTCGCGAGAACCTGACCCGCTCGGCCGACGAGCTGCGCGGCCAGCTCGAAGACGCCAAGGCACTGCTCGGCGAAGCCTTCGAAGAGCTCAAGAAGGTCGAGCTGCTCCATGAGCGCGACCAGGCCCGTGCCCGCGAGGAAGAGAACGCCCGCGAGCAGGCCGATCTCGACAGCATCGGCCTGATGCGCGCCCGCATCGGCGCTGTGGCGTAATCGCTCACACTTCGTCGTTGCGAGGAGCCTCTTCGCGACGAAGCAATCCAGTCTTCGCCTTGCCGCTTCTGGATTGCTTCGTCGCTGCGCTCCTCGCAATGACGGCGGAAATGACAAAACCCGGACCTCACCGTCCGGGTTTTCTTTTGCCTGCGGTGTCCACAGCGCGAACAGCATCATGGCTTGCGCGCCGGTATTCATGTTACGAGTGGCGAATACCGCTGAGCGAACCTGATCGCGCAGCGAAAGGTAATTTGAGGTCGAGGAGACGGAATGCTGACGCCGGCAGAATTGGTTTGGCTGCTCGCCGCGGTCGCAAAGGGCGATGAAGCTGCATTCGAGCGCCTTTATACCGCTACACGCGCGAAACTGTTCGGCGTCGTGCTCCGTATCTTGCGCAGACAAGACCTCGCGGAAGAAGTCATCCAGGAAGTCTATGTCAAGATCTGGAATAGCGCCGGCCAGTTCAATCCCGGCGTTGCCTCGCCCATCACCTGGATGGCATCCATCGCGCGCAATCGCGCGATTGATGTCGTGCGCAAGAAAGGCGAGACGTCGATAGAGGAAGAGCCGTCCGCCATGGATGTCGCCGCCGATACGCCCGATCCGCTCGCCCGTCGCGAGATGACCGAAGAGTTGCGGCGCCTGCTGGAATGCGTCGGGCAGCTCGAGCCGGAGCGACAGAAGCTTGTCTTGCTCGCTTACTACAACGGCTGGAGCCGTGAGCAGCTCGCCACGAAATTCGAGAAGCCGGTGAACACCGTCAAAACGTGGCTGCGCCGGAGCATGTTGGACATCCGCGCATGTCTGGGACTGGCATGATGGACTATAGCGAAGACCATATCGCACTGGCTGCGGAATATGCGCTCGGCACACTGGATGCCGATGAGCGCGCGCAGGTCGAGCAGATGATGGCGGTCGATAAGGACTACGCCGTCGTCGTGGAGTCGTGGGAGCGTGCGCTCGCGGCACTCAATCAGATGGTGGGCATGGTCGAGCCGGGCCCGCAAGTGTGGGAGAATATCCGCACCGCCATCGGTTTGTCCGGCGCGCAGGCGTCAATGGTTCTGCCGTCGGCCCCGGAGCCGGTCGCTGTACCCGCTGTTGAAACTGTGCCTGCGCCTGTGCAGGCCGATATGTCTCATGTCGTCGATCTCAGCCGCCGTGCGCAGCGCTGGCGTGGTGTGGCAACCGCGATGACCGCAATTGCTGCCGCGCTGATTGCCTTGATCGGCGTGCAGGTGACG
>CALRZK010000291.1:0-5218 GCA_943372615.1 Bradyrhizobium ivorense
CCTGCACATCGCCGGTCATCGGCTCGAAAACATCGGCGAAACGCCCAGATGTGCCAGCGACTTCCTTGCCGCCAATGAAATGTCCGATCGTGCGCATGCGTTCCTCCTGGGGAGCCTGATATGGGCGGGATGTTGATCAGGCTTTGCCGGCTTTGGAAAGGCCTCGAATGCGCAACGGTTTTGCGAAAATGCAAGCCATCGTAACAGGCCGGCACCCCGACAAATGTCACTGCCGCGACAATGTGTCAGACGCTCAAGCGCCGTTGATTTTTACGCCTTTTTAGAGGCCTTCTTGGCCGCTGAACGCTTGGCACCCGGTTGCACCGCGGCACGTTCCAGCACGGTGTCGCGGCCGATCTTGAGGAATTCGTCGGACACCTCGCCGGAGCCGGCGATGCGCGACATCAGGATGCCGCCCATCATGGTGGCCAGCGCGGCGATCGCCTGCTTTCGCGCCGCTGCGGGATCGCCGGGATACTGCTCCGCCATCATCGCGATCATGTCGTCGAGCTTGGCCGCAAATGCGCGTCGCGTCTTCGGGTTTTCGCGCGCGATTTCGGCGCCCAGTGCCGGCATGGCGCAGCCATGGCCGGGATTGTCGCGATGCTGCGGCGAGAGATAGGTGTCGACGAGATGCGGCAGCCGATCCTCCGGCGCCAGATCTGCGATCTGCTGCCGCCGGCGCGTCATGGAGCGGTCCATGGCGTAGTCGAAGGCCTCGACCACCAGCGCCTCGCGCGAGTCGAAATGCGCGTAGAAGCCGCCATGGGTCAGGCCGGCCTCCTTCATCAGGTCGGCCACGCCGATGCCATGGGCGCCACGCTCGCGCAGCCGCACCGATGCCTTCTTGACGATACGCGCGTGGGTCTCGGCCTTGTGCTCTTTGGAGTAACGCATAACCGGTATGTTCCGCCGAAAAAGATGATGGCAATCATATTAATAGCTCTGCGCGGCGCGCGCAACGCGTCCCGGCGAACGCAGTTGACTTTACCGCGCCGGCGCGGAACCTGAGGTTTCAAGAATAGCTGTAAAAGACGAGGAAATCCCATGCACATGCTCAATCCGCATTGCGGTATCGATCGCGATTCCCGCGGCGTCGTTCGTTTGACGATTTGCAATGCTGGATCGCTCAATATCCTCAATACTGCCGTCATCAATCATGTCCGCGAAGGTATCGAGAGCCTCGCCGGCGATCGCGACATCCGGGTGCTGATCATCGCGGGCGCGAGCGAAAAGAGCATGATCGGCGGCGCCGATATCAAGGAAATGGCGACGCTCGACCAGCGCTCGGCCGAAACGTTCATTTCCGGCCTGCGCGCGCTGTGCGATGCGCCGCGGCTCTTCCCTGCCCCTGTGATCGCCCGCATTCCCGGCTGGAGCCTCGGCGGCGGACTTGAATTCGCAGCAGCCTGCGATTTCCGCGTGGCTGCACATGATGCGAAATTCGCCATGCCTGAAGTTCGCGTCGGTATTCCCTCGGTGATCCAGGCGGCATTGCTGCCGCGGCTGATTGGCTGGAGCCGCGCGCGCTGGCTGATCATGACGGCAGCGACCGTGGACGCACCAACGGCGCTGAATTGGGGACTGGTCGATGTAGTGGCTGCCGACGGCGCGCTGGATGCCGAGATCGAGAAACTGGTCGAGGCCCTGCTGGAATGCGCACCGGAGGCGCTGCGATCGCAAAAAGCGATGCTGCGCCAATGGGAAGAGCTGCCGTTGAAGGAGTCGATGGATCTCAGTGTCGGCGTGTTCGGCGAGGCCTATCTGACCGGCGAGCCGCAGAAGCTGATGGGCGATTTTATCAATAGGAAACGGTAATCCGGAGCACGTGTCGTTTGACCGACGGAGCTTGTGGCACCCCCATCCCCGGCCCTTCCCCGCAAGGGGGAAGGGAGAAGGAGTGCGCCGCCGTGAATGCAGCGTCGAACGTTCCGTAGCTTCAGGCCACAAGCACAACGCATCGTACACCCTTCCCCCCTTGCACTGCACGTCATGCCACCTTCCCCCTTGCGGGGAAGGGCCGGGGATGGGGGTCCCCACGCGCGGAACTTCCCGAAGTTCTCCCTAACCTCCTCTCCATCTCGCCATTGCAATTGCCGCAGCGCATCATATGATGATCATCATCTTCATCATCACATGGACATCACGATGATCTCCGGATGGCTTTCCACCGCCCTCGCCCGCCGCAACATTCATTATGGCTGGGCGATGATCGCCGTGACCTTCGTCACCGCGCTGATCAGCGCGGCGGCGGTCGGCGCGCCCGGCGTCTTCATCGTGCCGTTGCAGAAAGAGTTCGGCTGGAGCACCGCCGAGATTTCCTCGGCGATGTCGATCCGCTTCGTGCTGTTCGGCCTGATGGCCCCCTTCGCCGCCGCACTGATGAACCGCTACGGACTGCGCAATGTGACCCTGACGGCGCTGGTGATCGTGGTCGCTAGCCTGCTTCTGTCGCTCGGCATGACACAGCTCTGGCAATTGGTCGCGCTGTGGGGTTTTGCGGTCGGCGTCGGCACCGGCATGACGGCGCTCGTGCTCGGCGCCACCGTGGCCTCGCGCTGGTTCAAGGAGCGGCGTGGCCTGGTGATCGGCATCCTCACCGCGAGTGCCGCCACGGGTCAGCTGATCTTCCTCCCCATTCTGGCCAGCATCACCGCGCAGGTCGGCTGGCGCTGGGCGCTGGCCTTGATGTGCGTGATGCTCGCATTTGCCGCCATCGGCGTGCTGCTGGTGATGCGCGACCGGCCGAGCGATCTCGACCTGCGCCCGTTCGGCGACACCGGCACTGATCCGCTGCCTCCGCCTCCCCCGGCCAATGCGCCGATCATGGCTGCTGCGCTTGGCGCGCTGCGCGATGCGGCCAAGACAAAAGTATTCTGGATTCTGTTCGCGACCTTCTTCATCTGCGGCGCCAGCACCAATGGGCTCATCCAGGTGCATCTGATCCCGATGTGCCTCGATTTCGGCATTCCCGAAGTGCAGGCCGCCGGCCTGCTCGCGGCCATGGGAATTTTCGACTTTGTCGGCACCATCGCGTCGGGCTGGCTGTCGGACCGCTATGACAACCGTTATTTGCTGTTCTGGTATTACGGGCTGCGTGGCCTGTCGCTGCTGGCCCTGCCTTATACGGATTTCTCGTTCTACGGCCTGTCGCTGTTCGCGATGTTCTACGGCCTCGACTGGATCGCCACGGTCCCACCGACCGTCCGGCTCACCGCCGCGCAGTTTGGTGCGGAGCGTGCCGGCCTCGTCTTCGGCTGGATCTTTGCGGGCCATCAGCTCGGCGCTGCGACCGCCGCCTTCGGCGCCGGCCTCTCACGTACGGTATTGCTGAGCTACCTGCCGGCCTTCTTCGCGGCAGGCGCCCTGTGCATCGTGGCCGCCGTGATCGTGCTAGCAATCACGAAGGACAAGAAAATGGCTGCGGCGTGAGCCTGTAGGGTGGGCAAAGCGCAGCGTGCGCACCTTCCCCGTCCGCGCATTTGATGGTGGGCACGCTTCGCTTTGCCCACCCTACACTCACGGTCGCATCTGCAATCTTGCCGGACCGGGCGTTCGCAACGGCTCGGCGAGGCGTGCAAACTCGCACAGCAGCGAGCGCGTCTTGAGCGGATTGATGACCTCCTCCACCCAGAATTTTTCAGCCGAACGGAACGGCGAACGCAGCTTGTTGAGCCGCTCCTCGATCTCCGCCAGCTTCTCCTTCGGATCATCCGCCGCTTCGATCTCGGCGCGATAGGCCGCCTCGATGCCGCCTTCCAGCGGCAGCGAGCCCCAATAGGCCGAGGGCCAAGCATAGCGCATGGAATAGCGATTGGCCGGCTGATGCACCACGCCGGCCACGCCAAATGCGTTGCGCAGGATGACCGTGCACCACGGCACCGTGCTCTGGTTCACCGCCGCCATCGCGCGCACGCCATAGCGGATGGTGGCCTGCTTCTCGGCCTCGAGGCCGACCATGAAGCCGGGGCAATCCATGAGATAGACAACAGGCAGATGGAAGGTCTCGGCGAGATCGACGAAGCGGATCACCTTCTGGCAGGCATCCGACGTCCAAGAGCCGCCATAGTGGAACGGGTCGCTGGCCAGCACGAGAACGGCGCGACCTTCAAGCCGCGCAAAGCCCGTGATGATCGGGCGGCCGAAATTCGCCGACATCTCGAAGAACGAGCCGCGATCGACGACAGCGTCGATGATCGGGCGCATCTTGTAGACTTCCTTGCGGCCGCGCGGGACTGCATTCAGCAGCATCGGCTCGGCGCGTTCGGGATCGTCATTGCAGACAGTCGTCGGCGGCAGTTCATAGACCGATGACGGCAGATAAGACAGGAAGCGCCGGGCGCAGGCAAAAGCCTCCTCTTCCGTATTCACCGCGTGATCGACACCGCCGGCCCGCGTCTGGATATCAGCGCCGCCGAGTTCTTTCTTGTCGAGTGCAGCACCAAGGCGCGCGACCACCGGCGGGCCTGCAACGAACATCGCAGACGCCTTCGTCATCACCGAATAATGGCATGCGGCCAAACGTGCGGCACCGAGGCCCGCAACGGAGCCGAGACCGAGACCGACCACCGGCACCTGCGAGAGATTGGCCGTCGTGTACCAGTACCAGCGCGTGCCACCGACACCGCCGGGCAGATTGGCAGCGCCCTTGGTTTCGATGGTCTTGACCGAGCCGCCGCCGCCCGAGCCTTCGATCACGCGGATGATCGGCAGGCGCAGCTCATGCGCCATCTCTTCAGCCATCAAAGGCTTGGCCGAGATCGACGCATCTGCCGATCCACCGCGCACCGTAAAATCGTCGCCGACCACGACGACGGTGCGGCCGTCCACCTTCGCCCGGCCAAACACGCAGTTGGCCGGGGTCAGCTTGGTCAGCTCGCCCTTGTCGTCATATTCGCCGATGCCTGAGATGGCACCGATCTCGTGGAACGTCCCCGTATCGGTCAGTTTGTCGATGCGCTCACGAACCGTGAGCCGGCCCTGGTCATGCTGGCGCTTGACCTTGTCAGCGCCGCCCATCTCCCGCGCGAAGGCTTCGCGCCGGGCCAGGTCGTCGAGTTCCGGCTTCCAGTTCATTCATTCCCTCCGGGAGCATTTTTTTATGAATTGTTGTGGCCGAGGGCACGGCCGACACAGCAGCCGTCGTGAGGCCGCTATCAGCATTCTGGATCATCACGCTGATCGTATCGCTGAGCTGATGGATGATCGGACCGACCTC
>CALRZK010000292.1:0-5218 GCA_943372615.1 Bradyrhizobium ivorense
GGCTTTGGCAGAGGCTTTGGCGCGGTTCTCCCGCGCTAAACCTCCAACACAATTTTGCCAATATGCGCGCTGGTTTCCATCCGCTTGTGGGCGTCGGCAGCTTTGGCCAGCGGGAAAGTGCTATCCATCAAAGGCTTGACCTTGCCCGACTTCAGCAGCGGCAGGACCTTGGCCTCAATATTGGCGACCATGGCGGCCTTGGCCTCATTGGTCCGCGGGCGCAGGGTCGAGCCGGTATAATGCAGCCGTTTCACCATGATCTTGGCGGCGTTGATGGTGGCCTTGGGGCCGTTCAGCACGGCGATCTGGACAATGCGACCATCCACTGCGGCTGCGTCGAAGTTTTTCTCCACGTAATCCGCACCGACCATATCCAAGATCAGTTCGACGCCAGTCTTGGTGATTTCCTTCACCCGCTCGACGAAATCCTCGTTCTTGTAGTTGATCGCGTGGTCTGCGCCGAGCTTGAGGCAGGCATCCGCTTTGTCCTGCGAGCCGACGGTGACGATCACCTTGGCGCCGAACGCCTTGGCGAGCTGAATTGCCATGGTGCCGATACCGGATGAGCCGCCATGGATCAGCAGCGTTTCGCCGGCCTGCAGGCCGCCGCGCTCGAACACATTGTGCCAGACCGTCATCAGCGTCTCAGCGGTGGCGCCGGCTTCCAGCATGGAGAAGCCTTCAGGCACCGGCATCGCCTGCGCATCCTGTGCGATGCAATATTCGGCGTAGCCGCCACCGGCCACCAGCGACATCACCTTGTCGCCGAGCTTGTGCTTTTTGGCGCCGTCACCGAGCGCGACCACGGTGCCGGCGATTTCCAGGCCGGGCAGGTCGCTGGCGCCGGGCGGCGGCGGATAGCTGCCGGAGCGCTGTGCCACGTCCGGACGGTTGACGCCGGCGGCGGCGACCTTGACCAGGATTTCGCCCGGGCCGGGCTTCGGCAGATCGCGCGTTTCGGGGATCAGGACCTCGGGGCCGCCCGGCTTGCTGATGGCGACGACGGTCATTTGCGCGGGCAGCTTTTCCATGATTTGTCCTTGCGTCGTGATGAAGTGGTCCCACTGATTAGTGAGCCGGCCGGGCGCTGGCAACCGCCAGTGGCACACGAGACGTTGAACTGCGAGACCGGGAGAGCGCGATGGCGATCAATGATGACGAGCGGCCGAAGAAGCAGGTCAGTCACGAGATCGGGCAGGATCTCTCGCAATTGTCTGTGGAAGAACTGGCATCTCGGATCGAATTATTGACCGGCGAGATCGGCCGTTTGCAGTCGAGTATGAACCTCAAACGCGCTACGCGCGATGCGGCGGACCGGTTCTTCAAGTCGTGATGGTTGTGTGACGGAGAGTCTCTCTCTGTCATTGCCCGGCTCGACCGGGCGATCCATTAAACGCGGACGCTTCAGTGTGGACTGGGTCACCCGATCAAGTCGGGTGACGACATCGAGTGTAGTTCGCAGAATAGCAGTATTTCGCAATCACACATCCGCGAGCGTCCCATTTCGGTACATATTGCCACGCTGCAATAGCTAACAAATCTCCACAGATTTACGTGCAATTAAGCTTTCTCGCTTATTACTCAAATTGTCCTTGTTTGGACACCGAGTGGCTCCTGTCCACTCTGTTTGACGCCTCCCTGTTATCAACTTTAAAGCCGCCGGAAACGGCGGCTCTTTTTTTGGCGTCACGCGTTCACTCGCGATTTAAACCATAAACCTTTCTTTAATTTTCTGGTGGCTGGACTCTCGCAGTTCCACGCGCAATGATTTGTTCATCATAAGACGGCCGCGACAGAGTCGGCTGCACATTCAATTGCGTGAGGCGTTAACCATGACGGATCGTCTGCAGAGCGAACCTGCTCTCGTCCAGTTCAGCGAGCGGCTGACAAATTCCGCCGCGTTCGGTGTGCTGTTCCGCGAGGGCATGGACCTCGTGGAAGAAACCGCCGCCTATCTTGATGGCGTCGGTCGCACCGAAGCCAAGGCCCTCGATCGTTCGGTGAGCCTCACTTATGCGACCGAAAGCATGCGCCTGACCACGCGCCTGATGCAGCTTGCCTCCTGGCTGTTGTTGCATCGTGCGGTGAAGGAAGGCGAGATGTCGCTGTCGCAGGCCAATCGCGAAAAAACCAAGGTCAAGCTCAGCGCCGCCGATCCGAGCCCGGAAGACATGCTGCTGAAGCTGCCGGAGCAGCTGCAGGTTTTGATCGCGCGTTCGATGACGCTGCAGACCAAAGTGCGCCGTCTCGACACCAACATTCATGCGGCCGCTGAGCCGGCGCCGATCGGCAATCCGCTGATGCCGCAGCTCAATCGTCTGCGCGCCGCTTTCGAGCGCTAAACGCTTATCTCGCATTCGCAAATTTTACGCCCCTGCCTGCCGCTCATGCGCTAGATATGAGCCGGCAGAGCAGGGGCTTTTTTCATGGCTGACGATATCAGGGCGTTGACGGGCGTGCGCGGCGTCGCGGCTGCGGTGATCGTCGTCTATCATTTCGGCGATGTGCAGCTCGCCACCGGCGGGACCGGCTCGTTCTTCCGCATCCCCTACGGTTATCTGCTGGTGGACATGTTCTTCATGCTGTCCGGCTATGTGATGGCGCTGAACTATCGCGAGACCTTCCAGCACCTCACGGGCAAGGTGTTCGCGAATTTCATGCTGAAGAGGGTGGCGCGGCTGTATCCGGCCTATTTCGTCATCGGCCTGTTCTATCTGGCAAAGATCGCCGCCGGCCTCTCGGGCGAGAAGCTCGAGATGTATTCGGCATGGGACTGGTTCGGCAATCTGTTCATGCTGTCGGGCTGGGGCCTCTATATTTTTCCGATTATAGGCGTCGCTTGGGCTGCAAGCGCCGAGATGGGCTCTTACCTGCTGCTGCCGTTTTTGATGCCGTGGACGCAGAGCAAGCACAGATGGCTTGCGTTGCTGGCCGTTGTCGCTGCGCTGATCGGCATCTATGCAGTGAGCATCACCGGCCGCGGCTCGGGTGGCCCGCTCGATGTGGTCAATGGCAATTCGTTGTATCCGATGCTGCGCGCGGTCTGCGGCTTTGCCCTCGGCCTCGCCATCTTCCGCTTCAGCCATCGCGTCGATCATCTGTCGGCCACGATGCAGGACATTCTGGTCATTGCGCTGCCGCTCGCCATCATCGCGGTTGGCGCCGCCGATGCCAGCGATCGGCTGATGTATCTGCTCTACATCCCGCTGGTCGCCGTGCTGTCGCGCGATGGGCGGATGGCGCAGCTGCTGTTCGGCAATCGGCTGGTCTACCGGCTCGGGATCATCTCCTATTCGATCTACCTGATCCATCCGCTGTTCGTGAGCTTCGCCATCCGCAGCTGGCGGCATTTCGGCCAGACCGATGGCAACTACCTCGTCGCCTCGCTTGTCTGCTTCGCCACTATTTGGCTGCTGGCTGAAGTCAGCTATCGCCTGATCGAGGTGCCCGGCCGGAAGACAATTGTGAGCTGGTTCGCGGCGAAGCCGGCCCGAGCGACGGGCAAAGCGGCGCATTAGGCAACTATCGGTATCCGGTGACTTATTGCCGCACGGTTCGCGACCGCGCGGGTGTTGTATCGTACCTCCCGTCGCGCGCCGGGGGCGGCGTCGATGCTTGGGGTGTCATGTTCAATTTTCGCGTGTTTTGCGCTGTCGTCGGTGCGCTGACGATGACGGAGGCTGCGCATGCGCAGCCGGTCGCCACTTTGCCGGCGCCGCCGGCGATTCCCTTTGTCCCGTCGCCGGTCGGCGGCTGGACCGTGACGGTCGGCATCGGCGGTGAAGCGGCGCCCTCCTATCCCGGTGCGGACAGCATTCGATTCAGCCCGGTGCCCATCATCGCGGTCCGCCGCGCGGGGACGCCGCGCCAGTTCAAAGGCATGCGCGACAACATCAGCTTCGCGATTTTCGACAATGGCGCCGGTTTCCGCGCCGGTCCCGCCGGAAAATATCGGCGAGCCCGCAAAGCCGGCGACTACAGCGAACTCGCTGGTTTGAGAGACGTGGATTACGCCATCGAGGTCGGTGGCTTCGCCGAATATTACGCCATCGATTGGCTGCGCCTGCGCGCGGAGGTCCGCCGCGGTTTCAATGGCCATGAGGGCATCATCGCCGACTTCGCCGCCGACGCTATCGTGCCTTTGAGCGAGCGGCTGACTTTTGCCTTTGGCCCGCGCTACACCGTGAGCGATGGCAAATACGCCGCAACCTATTTCGGCGTCACGCCTGTCGAGGCTTTGTTATCTGGCCTACCGGCCTTTAATGCCGGCGGCTCGTCGGCTGTCGGGGCCGGTGCGCAATTGCGCTATCAGCTCGATCCGCAGTGGGAAGTGCGTGGCTGGGTCGAATATGACCGCCTGCTCGGCAGCGCCGCTGATAGCCCGATCGTGACCATGCGCGGCAACGCCAACCAGCTCACTGGCGGCATCGGCGTCGCTTATTCCTTCGATATCGCCATCCGCTGATCTCACCACAAACAAAAATGCCCCTGCGTGAGCAGGGGCATTTTCTGAGAACGTTCGGGATGACAGAAGGATTTAGTCCTTCTTGAGGAAGCCCGAGAACTTCTTCTGGAAGCGCGAGACACGGCCGCCGCGATCGAGCAGCTGGGTGGTGCCGCCGGTCCAGGCCGGGTGCGACTTCGGGTCGATATCAAGGTTCAGCTTGTCGCCTTCCTTGCCCCAGGTCGAACGGGTCTGATACTCGGTACCGTCGGTCATAACGACGGTAATGTTATGATAATCCGGGTGAATTTCGGCTTTCATGACGGTTCCTTCGGCGCAGATGCGCCTGAATCTCGGGTTTTCGATGGCGGATTTGCCGCGTCTATATCGCAGGAAGGCCTCAACGACAAGGACTTGTGACGATTGACCCAAGAGACTTGACCTAAGTCATTTGCCAGCTGGCGCGCATCGGCCTAATTGAGGCCGCAACGACAAGAACGGTTATAAATCATGAGTGCAGTCGAACGGCTCGACCAATCCCCCGGCACCCCGGCACCACAGCCCGAACCCGTGCTGGAAGAGCCCACATTGGCCGATACCGTGGTGGCCCCACCTGCGCCGAGCCGCGCGAAACTGCGCCCGCTGCTGGCGTTGGCGCCTTACGTGGCGCGGTACCGTGGACGCGCGTTTCTGGCGCTGGTGTCGCTGTTGATCGCTGCCGTCACCACTCTCGTGGTTCCGATTGCCGCCCGCCGCATGATCGACTTCGGCTTC
>CALRZK010000293.1:0-5207 GCA_943372615.1 Bradyrhizobium ivorense
TCGAGAAGCCGAAAGCCTCGCGCGCCGTCGGCGGCGCCATCGGCCGCAACCCGATCTCCTTCGTGGTGCCTTGCCACCGCGCCATGGGCAAATCCGGCGCGATCACCGGCTATCACTGGGGCATCACGCGCAAACAGGCGATGATCGGCTGGGAAGCCGGGCAGGTGGGAAGCGGGACGTAGTTCGCCTCACGCGCAACTGTCGTCACCCGACTTGATCGGGTGACCTAGTACACACCGCAAGGACTAAGTTTACTGGATCGCCCGGTCGAGCGGGCGACGACAGATAGAGGATTATTCGCTCGCCGCCGGCGCAGCCTTGGCGCCGCCCTTCGACACGCCGACCAGCGCCGGACGCAGCACGCGTTCGCCGATGGTGTAGCCGGCCTGCACGACCTGGACCACGGTGCCCGACGCCACCGACGCATCCGGCACTTCGTACATGGCTTGATGGAAGTTCGGATCGAACTTCTCGCCGGTCGGATCGATCTTCTTCACGCCGTGCTTTTCCAGCGCTGACAGCAGCGAGCGCTCGGTGAGCTCGACGCCTTCGATCAGCGCCTTCAGGCCGGGATCAGCCGATGCCTTCGCATCCGCCGGCACCGCATCGATGGCGCGCTGCAGATTGTCGGCGATGTCGACGATGTCGCCGGCAAATTTGGAGACGCCATAGACGCGTGCGTCGGCCACTTCCTTCTGGGTGCGCTTGCGGAGATTTTCCATCTCGGCCAGCGTGCGCAGCATGCGGTCGCGCGAGTCCGCGGCTTCCTTCTGCAGCGCCTCGACCGAATTCGGCTCCGGATCGTCGGGCATGATGTAGGGCTTAGAAACCACCGGCTCGACGGTCTCGGCCGTCTTGTCGTGGTTGTCGTTCTGCCCGTTGGATTCAGTCATGACGCCGCCTTCTCGAAACACGCAAAATTGTGGGGTTGTTGACCCCGGATATGTTGGTTTGTGGCCGAAAAATCAAGCTGATCCGGCCGATTTGAGGGCCAATCAGCCGCCCAGCATGCGGCTGACGATGCGCGCTGCGTAATCCACCATGGGGATGACGCGGGCATAATTCAGCCGGGTGGGCCCGATCACGCCGAGAACACCGACGATATGGCCGGCCCCATCGCTATAGGGCGCGATGATGGTGGAGGAACCGGACAGCGAAAACAGCTTGTTCTCGCTCCCGATGAAGATGCGGACCCCCTCCGCACTTTCGGCGCGGCCGAGCAAATCGACCACCTCGCGCTTGGTCTCGAGATCCTCGAACAGCAGACGGACGCGCTCGAGATCCTCCAGCGCGTGGAGATCTTCGAGCAGATTGGCCTGGCCGCGCACGATCAACTGGCGATCGTCGCCATTGCCGCCGGACCACGAGGCGAGACCCGCGGCGATCACCTTTTGGGTCAGCTGATCAAGCTCGGCCTGGTTCTGCTTCAGCGTGGTTTCGAGTTCGAGCCGCGCTTCCGCGAGTGTACGGCCGCGAATCCGGGCATTGAGGAAATTCGAGGCCTCCGTCAAAGCCGAGGACGGAACGCCAGCCTGCAGCGTCAACACGCGGTTTTCGACCTGGCCGTCTTCCGACACGAGGACGACAAGCGCCTTTTCCGGCTCCAGACGGACAAATTCGATATGTTTCAGCCGCGCATTGGATTTGGCCGTGAGCACCACCGCAGCAGCACGGCTGAGGCCGGACAGATGCGTCAAGGCTTCGCCGATGGCGGCTTCCACCGATTGCGAACGGCCGACCGAAGACAATTGCTGCTGGATCGACTGCCGCTCCGGCTCGGTGAGATCGCCCACCTGCATCAGGGCATCGACGAAAAAGCGCAGGCCGAGTTCCGTAGGTAGCCGCCCCGCCGATGTGTGCGGCGCATAGATCAGGCCGAGCTGCTCCAGGTCCGACATCACATTGCGGACCGAGGCCGGCGACAGCGGCATGGTGATCAGCCGCGAGATATTGCGCGACCCGACCGGCTCGCCGGTGGCTAGGTAGCTTTCGACGATTTGTCTAAAAATCTCGCGTGACCGCTCATTGAGCTGGGCAAGCCCGGCTCGCGGCGAAATCAGGCCGATCGGATCATGATGCGCCAAAGATTGGCTCCTGTCCCGGATATCATCCGAAAATCTTGATAAAGGCGGCCGTCGCGCCGACCAGCGCCGCGCCGGCAGCCATGCCGCCGAAGGCGATCTGCCAGGGTGCAAGATCCCGGTCGCGAGAAAGCTTGGCAGCTTCAGCGTTCAGCTTACTGGCTTCCGCCATGAGCTTGTGCTGTTCCTGGATGAACTTTCGCGTCTCTTCCTGCATGCGCAGGATATGGACCCACTCTTCGGCCTGAGCTTTAGCTGGGTCGATGCTGCTCGTGGTGTCGGTCATCGGCTTGCCTCAGCAGTGTACCGCTAATGTGTCTCTATGCCGTCGCGGTTACAAGGACGAAACCGCGATCGAGCCACGAGCAAGGGTTGCCGCTGGCGCTCCCCGCCCCTAAAAGCTCCCCAAACACGACCTATCAAAACATTTGGAAGGATTTTTCTCATGCGGCCAAGCCGTCGTGCGCCCAATGAATTGCGCGCTGTCTCGCTGGAACGCGGCGTCGTCAAATATGCCGAAGGCTCCTGCATGGTAAAATTCGGCGACACCCATGTGCTGGTGACCGCCACGCTGGAAGAGCGCCTGCCGCCATGGCTGAAGGGCCAGGGCCGCGGCTGGGTCACCGCCGAATATGGCATGCTGCCGCGCGCGACCCTGGAACGCACTCGCCGCGAAGCCGCAGCCGGCAAGCAGGGCGGCCGCACCGTCGAGATCCAGCGCCTGATCGGCCGCTCGCTGCGCGCCGCGGTGGACCTCGAAGCCCTGGGCGAGCGCCAGATCACCATCGATTGCGACGTGATCCAGGCCGATGGCGGCACCCGCACGGCCTCGATCACCGGTGCTTGGGTAGCATTGGCCGACTGCATCGCCTGGATGAAGAGCCGCAACATGTTCAAGAAGGACGTGGCAGACAAGGTGCTGCGCACCAATATCGCGGCGATCTCCTGCGGCATCTATCAGGGCACCCCGGTGCTCGATCTCGATTATGCCGAGGATTCCGAGGCGGATACCGATGCGAATTTCGTCATGACCGGCGATGGCCGCATCATCGAAATCCAGGGAACCGCGGAGAAAGAGCCTTTCACCCAGGATGAGCTGATGAAGCTGATGGCGCTGGCCCAGCAGGGCGTCGGCAAGCTGGTCGAGCTGCAGAAGATGGCGGTGGCGTAAGGCTCCGTCGCGTAGCCCGGGTGAAGCGAAGCGTAACCCGGGGACCGGCGATTCAACTGGCTCTATGATTCCCGGATTGCGCTTCGCTCCATCCGGGCTACGGACTATCATTCCCTATGACTCAACATCGTCGAATCACCGGCAAGCTCGTGATCGCCACGCACAATCCCGGCAAGCTCGCCGAGATGCGCGATCTGCTCGCGCCCTATGGCATCGAGGCGGTTTCCGCCGGCGAGCTCGGCCTCGCTGAGCCCGACGAGACCGGCGACACTTTTAAAGCCAACGCCGCCATCAAGGCGATCGCTGCCGCTAATGTCGCGCAGCTCCCCGCTTTCGCTGATGACTCCGGCCTCGTCGTCGATGCCCTCGACGGTGCGCCCGGTATCTATTCGGCGCGCTGGGCTGGCGAGTCCAAGGACTTCAACGCCGCAATGACGCGCATCGAGCGCCTGTTGCAGGAACGTGACGCCACGACGCCCGACAAACGCACCGCGCATTTCGTCTCGGCACTGTGCGTTGCCTGGCCCGATGGGCATCTCGAAGAAGTCGAGGCGCATGCCCATGGCACGCTGGTCTGGCCGCCGCGCGGCACCGCCGGCTTCGGCTATGATCCGACATTCCTGCCCGATGGCCATGATCGCACTTATGGCGAGATGACCGCGGTCGAGAAGCACGGCCTGCCGCCACTCGGCCAGGGCTTGTCGCATCGTGCAAAAGCTTTCGTAAAGCTCGCGGAGATCTGCCTTGAGTAACGCCGCGCGCAACGACGCTTTCGGCGTCTACGTGCATTGGCCGTTCTGCCTGTCGAAGTGCCCGTATTGCGACTTCAACAGCCATGTGCGGCATCAGCAGATCGACGAAGAACGCTTTGCCCGCGCCTTTGGACGCGAGATCGAAACCACTGCGGCACGCATTCCGCATCGCACGGTAACGTCGATCTTTCTCGGCGGTGGCACGCCATCGCTGATGAAGCCGCAGACGGTCGGTTCGATTCTCGATTCGATCGGCAAAT
Organism: Bradyrhizobium ivorense; assembly: GCA_943372615.1. GTDB lineage: Bacteria > Pseudomonadota > Alphaproteobacteria > Rhizobiales > Xanthobacteraceae > Tardiphaga > Tardiphaga ivorense_A. Next base: position 4,265 of record CALRZK010000293.1, read on the forward strand.
ATTGGAATGTGGATTCTGCTGTCGAAGTGTCGATGGAAGCGAATCCAACATCGGTGGATGCCACGCGCTTTCACGGCTATCGCGCTGCCGGGGTCAATCGCGTCTCGCTTGGCGTACAGGCACTCGACGATGCGTCACTAAAATCACTGGGGCGTTTGCATTCCGCACGTGAAGCCCTCGACGCGGTCGCGATCGCGCGCAGCGCCTTCGATCGCTACTCATTTGATTTGATCTATGCACGGCCGGACCAGACGCCGGAGATGTGGACCAGCGAACTGAAGCTTGCGATCTCCGAAGCCGCCGAACATCTGTCGCTGTACCAACTCACCATCGAGGAAGGCACGCCGTTCTTCGGCCTGCATGCCGCCGGCAAATTGAAGACGCCGGAAGAGGGCCTCTCGCGTATTCTCTACGACGTGACGCAGGAGGTCTGCGCGCAGCAGGGCTTGCCGACCTACGAGATTTCAAATCACGCGCGGCCGGGCGCCGAGTGCAAACACAATCTCGTTTATTGGCGCGGCCAGGAATATGCCGGCATCGGACCGGGCGCCCATGGCCGCATCGATATTGATGGTATCCGCCACGCGACATCGACCGAGAAGCGGCCGGAGACGTGGTTGATGCGTGTCGAGGGTACCGGTCACGGCGTCACGCTGGATGAAAGCCTCAACAGCGAAGAGCGCGCCGACGAATATCTGCTGATGGGGCTGCGGCTGGTCGAAGGCATCGACCCCGCGCGCTATGAGGCGCTGTCGGGCCGTCCGTTTGATCCGGTGCGTGTGCAGAATCTCTGCGAGGAAGGCGCCATCGTCATCGAGAACGGCCGCCTGCGCGTGACGCAGGAAGGTTTCCCGGTGCTCGATGCTGTGGTGGCGGATCTGGCGGCGTAATCTCGCTGTCATCCCGGCGAAGGCCGGGATCCATAGACACCGGAGAATTTTGG
>CALRZK010000294.1:0-5190 GCA_943372615.1 Bradyrhizobium ivorense
GGGCCGCCGCCGCGATCAACGCATTGCGCTGACCGTCAAGCGCGGTTTCGCGGCTGTCGAGTTCAGGGAGAACGGCCGTCAGACTGCCATTGTCGAGCGTGACGTTGCCGAGGATGTCGGATGCGCTGTTGACGAGATGGATCGTGCCACGCGCATTCACAGATGTCGTCGCAAGCAACGTACCGGCCTGAGCCAATGTGCGCCCGGCGAGCGTAATGTCACCTTGCTGAGCGAAGATCAGCCCGGTATTGACCACGCGTCCGCTCGCACTGTCCGGCGCAAACACGGGCGCAATCTCGTTGCCACGCGTCGTCGATGCGACATTGGCAGCGGTACCAAATCCCGCGCGCAGAATGAAACTGTCGCCGGCCGCGAGCATTGCCTGTCCGCGCGGCGTCGAGATTGCGCCGGCATTGCGCACCTCCGCTCCCATCAGGAGAACATAGCCGCCGCCAGCCGTCACCGCCGACGGCGCGCGCGTGCTGATGGATGCGCCGGCCTCGACGAAAATCTTGCCGGCAATAGCGCCTGTGCCGCCCTCGCCTGCGCCCGCGAAACTCGGCTCATACACGCCACCGACCTGCGCGGAATAGATCGTCTTGGGATCGACCATTCTGGCGGTCGAGGCAATGAGCGAGCCGACATTGATTTGGCTATTTCCGCCAAAGATGATGCCGCTCTGGTTGATGACATAGACATGGCCGTCAGCTTTGATCTGGCCGAGGATATGGCTCGGACCGGTCGCGCTATCGACCCGGTTGAGGGCGACCCAATTGGCGTTGCCCTGTTGGTCAAAGGTCAGCGTCGTCCGCGCACCGACATTGAAACTCTTCCAGTCGAGAATGGCCTGCTGCGTGAGCTGACGCACATTCACCTGCGTCTGGCCATTGGCATCCACGCTTTGCGTCGGCCCGGTGGCGCCGCTTCCCCATCCGGTCGGCGTGTTCGCGCCTGCCAGCAGGCCGCCGAGGCCGAGACCGTTCGGAACGCCGAGCGGCGCGGTCGTGGAGACCTGCGCTGCTGCTGCGGCCGCCCGTGCGGCAGACTGCACCGCCTGCATGTCCTGCACGGCACGCGCCGCGCGAGCCAGAGACTGCTGCGACTGGGCCGCTGCGGCGGCCGCCTGCCGCGCCGCCTGTGACGCCGCATCCGCGGCAATATTTGGCGCAGACACGATGCCGCTGCTCCCGCCGCCATTGAGCGCACGCGCACAAGCTGCAGACGAAAACGCCATCAGAGCCGAGGCACTGACACCTGCCATCAAAAAGGCACCGTGACGAAATTTCTGGTTGCGCGGGCTCTTCTTGCGGTCGGCGGTCAGGCGACGAAACATCGGGCGAACTTTCTGGTGACTTGCTGGCGTCTTTTGAACATCGGCGCAGTCACTCACCTCGCCAATCGGCACTTGCCGACGGCGAGGCTGTGAGACGCCCCTATATGGAGGACGTCGCGCAACCATCTGACTCCGACAGAAATTTTATGAACGTTCTGCGACAGAGACCGGCGCCGCTGCCGCTCAACCGAGCAGAACGAGCCCGCCAGGCAGCGATCGCACGCGCAGATCGAACAATTCCGCGATTTTGGTCACCGCATCATCGATCCGATCGAGGCGAAATGTCGCGTCCATCGACAATTCGCCGATGCGATCATTCGCGAGCATGATGTATCCGCGCCGATAGCGATTGATTTCTGCGACAACCTGCGTCAGCGGTCTGTTCTCGAAAACGATCAGTCCTCGCCGCCACGCCGCAACGATCCGGTCATCCGCTGTCGCCACGCGACCAATCACGTTGCCCGCATAATCCACGCGTTGCCGGGCCATGAGGGTCAATGTCTTGCCACCACAGGCAAGTTCGACCGTTCCGTCCAGACACGCAACCGACATGCCGTCCTGATCGGACCGCAGGTTGAAAGTCGCACGCGTGGCGCTCACACGGCCGGCTCCGGCCACGACGACAAGCGGACGCTCGCGCGGCACGGCCGTCTGCGCCATCGTCACCGCGATCTCGCCGTTGATCAGTTCCAACCGCCGAGCGCCGTCGGCCTGATTGAGTGAGGCAAGGCTCGTGCGCGTATTCATGTCGATCGAAATGCCGGCATCGACGTCGATCTGACGGCGCTCGCCGACACCCGTGCGGTGATCCGCATTGAGTTCCGCCACCGAGGGCCACAGGCCGAGCGGCGGACGCACGGCAAAATAACCGACACCTCCGACCGAAGCGGCCAAGGCCCCACCGAGCCATGCACGGCGCGTAACGGCCATTTTCACCGCGTTGACGGACTGTTTCGCTTCGGCTTGTTCAAGAACCGTTGTGGCCGTTTTGAACAGATCCCATTGCATCTTGACCAGGGCAAATGCGCGCCTGTTGTGCTCGCTCGCCGCTCGCCATCGTGCCAGTTCGTCAAGCTCGCTTTGCGTGACTTCCTTCGATCGCAAACGAACGATCCAATCGCGTGCGATGTCCATCGCCTCGTTAGACGAGCCGGGAGTGCCTGAATCAGAGATCATCATCGATCCCCGTGGCGCGTTTCGCTTTTCTGTCGATCGAGATGACGTCACCCAAGGCTTTCAAGCGCTCCTTGACGGGGAAATTTGGCAGGTTGCGGCTGCAAAAACGCAGCGCCAGTTTCATCTCGCGTTCGACAGAGCGCGTCGAAATTCCAAAACGCTCCGCGATCTCGCGATAAGAAAGCTCCTCCATCAGCGCAGCCCTGAAGATTGCCCGCCGACGCTCGGGCAAAGCACTGATCAGCTTCAATATAGCAGCAAGTTCGGAGCGCATCGCCACGATATGTTCGGGGTCGATGAGGTCTTCCTCGGATGCCAGCGCTGCTTCGAGGTCGGCGCGGCTGGCCCAACGCGTATAGGAGCGATGGCGGTCAACAGCCACGTTGATCGCAATCCGGTAGAGAAAACTTTCCGGCCGCCGCACGGCATCGCCTTCATCGAGACGGCCAAGACGAATCCAGGTCTCGTGCAGCGCTTCAGCAGCCACGTCCTGAGAACCGACTCGTCTTGCGAGACGGCGTTTGAAATCGTCGTATCGTGAAATCAGAAGATTTCGCAGTGTCGCACGCGCACTTTCAGCCATCGAGATCAACTCTCACTGCGGCCGAAGCGAGGCGCCGATCGCGCACCCGCTTTCACCCCTGGTCTCTCCAGGAGAGATGACGAGCGCGACTGGTTGTGGGAAATCGGTTGGCGGCGCTTTCCCGATCTTGATCCGCGATATCGCGGAATCGAGCGCCTGATCCCGCATGTCGTCGCCTGTCGTGTCAAGGCGCCTTGCCCGGATGATATCGCCCGACGGCGCGACCCAAAATTTGAGGGCAACGCGATAGCGTCCGGGCGAGGTCAATCGGTCCTTGCAGAGCGCCGCGAGAACGGCCCGCTGGACCTCCGTCAAATAAGGATGATCGTCCCCCGGCCAAGGCGTGGACGGCGGCTTGACGATGTTCAGCACAACGGCTCCGGCGGCGACTTTGTCCGCCGCAAGGTTGGATTGCTTCAACAGCACGACGAGCGCAGACCGCGGCGCCATGCTTCCCTTCAATACGGGAGCACCAACGCCGACCGTATGCTGCGCATCGACCAGCACTTCGATTCCGGTGACATCACTAAAATCTTGCAGAGACTTGGACAATGATTGTGCCGGCATATCGAACAGGAAGCTGCCTTCCGAGGCGAGCACCCAAGTCGAATGACTAGACACGGAAATAGCAATCACCATGAGCAGTCGCCGCGCCCTGGCGAACACTCCGCTTCGATCATTGCACTTACACGTCGGCTGTTGCCCCATGCGCTGCATCTAGGCCGACATCGTTACACTTAGATGTCATATATGGGACGCGCTGAATTAGCCTCCTGGCGCTGCGCGCTTGCAACACAACACGACTGATTGTATCACAGCCACAAGACACAGTCGCATCTAAGGCATTCAGCTTCGTTGAAAACGCTGAAGAATTCAGGGTTTTGGTAGAGTGTCTCTCTCCCGGCACCAAATATCGCAGCTTCACCAAAGCCTTACCGTTGTTGGACTGCGATCCTTCTCTTAGTTGTGGCTAATACCACTGACCGTACCACATTTAACTGAGTTAAGTTTTCAAGTCGCGTAGAATTCGGCATCATTGCCCAGTATGCTGGGTGATCAACTCACCTGGGCAATTGGTGAATTACGTTACCTTGGGGCTCTATGAGCCAGCAACGGACTGGGACACCTGCGAGCTCAGGCCAAAATACTGCCAGGATAGCCAGTCGATGTGGTTTGCCCGCCTCTACGGCAGTGCCCAAGACTCACCTCGTGTGATCGTCAGACCAGTTAAAGGTGGCCGGCGAGACACGCCGCACTCAGCCTGTAAGGCAAGCCGCAAGCAACAAAAGAGTCATCAAGCGCAGCGGTCCAACCAAGCCTAGGTAAAGAGGCAATTGATATCGGGACATGCGCCTTCAGCATTCCAAACGGTGCGCGTCTACATAGGCAAGGCTGGCGACATCGCCGGTGGGCACAACAATGAAGTTGTCCGAGCCGGGCGGGCCCACGACGAGACGAACAGTGAACTCAGTTGTCGTTCCGGTCTGCCGCGTATCCGCGCGGCTAAAAGACACCGCTTAATTGGAGCAGTCGGCAAACCACATTTCTTGACGGGAGGGCACAGCAGATCATCTCTGAGTATGAAACCGAAATCTCCTCCCAATTGAAACAGACAGAGCTCCGACCTATCTCAGTCTATGATCTTCTCGTTCATCGTCCCGCAGGAAATCCCGAAACCTGCCCGCGTTACGCACATAATGCTCCGCATTGCGCTGCATTCCGTCACGTTCATCATCCCCGAGCAAACGCACAAATTTTGCCGGCGCTCCCGCCCACAACTCCCGCTCGCGAATCCGTTTACCTGAAGTCAGCACTGCGCCCGCAGCCAACATGCCGCCAGCTTCAATCATCGCCCCATTCATGACAATGGCACCCATCCCGACAAAAGCCCGATCGAGCAGCCTGCATCCATGAATGATGCTGCCATGACCGATCGTGACATCGTCTCCCACTACCGTACACATCTCGCCGGGATCCACATGAATGATCGTGCCATCCTGAATGTTGCAACCACGCCCGATGACGATGGAATTCGTATCTCCGCGCAAGACGCAGTTGAACCACACACTCGATTCATGGCCGATCGTGACGTCACCGA
>CALRZK010000295.1:0-5179 GCA_943372615.1 Bradyrhizobium ivorense
CCTGGCGAGCAGATCGGATCCTCCGGCGCTGCTTCCAGTGGCTCGGTTTCGTTAGCCGCCAATTGGATTCCGCCGGTGGCCACGCTCGACTTCGGTATCAATGCAGACAGCAGTCCTTACGGTCCCGGAATCTTTAGAATCGGCAAGGATGGCACCTTAGCATTTGTGCCGCCCGGTCTTGGCAGCATTCCGCAGCCCATCAGTCATATCCCCGCAGGAACGGTGCTTCGACTCAATCCAACCACGGCCACCTATTTTCCGCGGGATTATGTGGTCGATGCGAATGTCTTTCCCAATGGTTTTCCAATTGCCCCGCGGAATGTGACGCTGGCTGCTGGTGCAGTGGCGCCAAAGACATTCACGCTGGCCGCGGGATCGACCATTCGCGCTGGATCGCTGTTCGGTGTCGATCTACGTGTGGTGCCGACCTCCGCGCTGCGTGCCGATCTGTTCCAGTCAGGATTCTCCGACTACAAGGTGAATGGTCGGACGGGTGTGATTGTTCTGGCCGATACAGCCATCACGCCGATCATGCCTGTATTGATGTTGACGAGTATGGCCGTCGGGCGTGCGACGAATGCCGATGCCGGCGATGCGTTGACCCTGTTCATGCCGCCCCTGTGGCGAGAGAATATCGGCAACAGCCGCCTGATCCAGCGCGACGGTGCCAGCATGTCGCTGCAATCCACGCGCTCTTTGCTCGATCCGAGCCTCGACAACGGCATTGGTCTCGTGGATGTCCGACGCGGAGCGAGCATCACGGTCGATCCCGACGAGACGATCAGCCTGCTCGGCCGCAACGTCTATGTGGATGGCAAGCTCAGGGCCGCCAGTGGCAGGATCGTCATCGATCGAGCTATCTCGGCGCTCGATCGTGAACAAGGGGTAGGGAGCGCGAATACCGGCCTGTTTTGGATCGGCCAGGAGGCGGTTCTCGATGTCGCTGCGCGTGCAGTGCATGCGCAGGACTTGCGTGGTCGTCGTTATGGCGTGGTTGCCGACGGCGGCCGCATCGAGATCGGCGGTGCGCTCGATTGGGAAGCGACGGGAGCCGCCAATGCGCCCGACGCTTACGTCGTCATCGCCAAGGGCGCCGTTCTGGATGCTTCCGGCACCAGCGCCGTGTTCGATCTCGGCACGGCGGCAACGCTCGTGGCAAGCAATGGCGGCAGCATCGTCATCAAATCGAACAATGCGCTTTATCTCGATGGCGTCATGCGTGCGCAAGCCGGCGGCGCCCAAGCTGCCGGCGGCACGCTGGCACTGGCGCTGCAATCGGCAAACTATCCGGTCGCATCCACCGGCGACATCCGCAGGCACCGCGAATTCGAGCTCGCGCAGGTGCAAGGCGACAGCGAACTTGTGGGCTTGAATGACCGGGAATCCGTGCTCGCGGGTGTGACGATGGGCAAGGCGCGGATCGGCGCCGATCGGATCGCGGCGGGCGGCTTCGATAATCTGTCGCTGCTGTCTCACGGTCCCATCAGCTTCGACGGCGATGTTGCGCTCAATCTGAGTGAAAGCCTGCGCCTCTATGGCGGCGTCTATGGCCTCACCAATGCGGCGACGACGACGGCGACGATCGATCTCGTTGCGCCCTATGTGCGCCTGGCAGGCGTGACGCGGCTGGCGCGGGATTCGTTTGTGCTGCCCGGTCTCCTGTGGGACCGCGGCGGATCGCAGACTTCGCAGCGCGCAGGCGTCGGTGCGTTCCGTGTCGAGGCGGATCTGATCGACCTGCGCGATCGCGTTGGATTCGGCGTCAATGGCACGGCTACGTCGGCGGCCGGTATCTACACTGTGGACCGGCTCGGTTTCGCACAGGTCGATCTCGTCAGCCGCGGTGACCTGCGTCTTCTACAGGGGCAGGCATCGCAGGGACTGAGCACAGGCATCACCACCGAATTCGCCAGCACCGGTAACGTCACGTTGACGACCGCTCAGATCTATCCGGTCACGGGTGCGGGGGCGCAAATCGTTGCCGGCTGGACGTCCATGTCTACCTTCTCCCCCGACAGCTTGCTGACGATCCGGAAATACGGCGATGCCACGCCGGCCACGCCGCTGTCCGCCTTTGGCAACCTGTCGCTCGGCGCGGGAACGGTAGATCAAGGCGGCATCGTCCGTGCGCCGCTAGGGACGCTGACCTTCGGCCTCACGAGTGGCGTCATCGACCAGGTTAATCTGCTGCCCGGCAGTATCACCTCGGTGAGCGGCGCCGGTCTCATGATGCCCTATGGCGGCACGACGGATGGGCAGTCCTACACATATGACGGGCAGGAGATCGCGCTGATCGGCGCCAGCGGCATGTCCAGCACGACGAATATCGGCCAGGGCGTGCGGATGCGCGCGCGGCATATCGACAGCCAGCCGGGCTCGCTGCTCGATCTGCGCGGCGGCGGCGAATTGCTGGGGGCGGCCTTCGTCTCAGGTCGCGGCGGCTCTGTGGACGTGCTGCAAACCGCGATGGCCAACAGCAATCCGGGCTATCGCTTCAGCGCGGCGGACAGCGCCGTCTACGCCATCGTTCCGACGATCGGCGGAGCCTATGCGCCGGTCGCACCGGAAGCGGGATATGGCACGCCCGCAATCGGTCGGCAGATCAGCATCCCGGAAGGTGTGCCGGGCCTTCGCGCCGGCACTTATACGCTGATGCCGTCGACCTATGCGCTTCTGCCCGGTGCCTATCGCGTGGAGATCGGCGCGCGCGATCTATCCGGACAGGGTGTCGCGGCCAATATCGGCAACGGCTCCTATGTCGCATCGGCTTATCTCGGCACGGCAAATACCGGCATTCGCGAGGCGCTGCCAAACCGCATCGTCGTCACGCCAGGGGCATCGGTGCGCACCCATTCGACCTATAACGAGACCAGCTACAACAGTTTCGTGGTGCAGGAAGCCGCGCGCATCGGCATCCCGCGTGCGATGCTGACCTCGGACGGCAAGCTGCTCGATCTCCTCTTCACGCGCGCCAACAATGCGCCGACGGCGCCTGCCGCGCTTATCGTCAACGGCAGTGTGCTGTTCGATGCGGCCGATAGCGATGGTTACAACGGCTCGGTACAGGCACGTGGTATCGGCGAGATACTCGCCGCCGGGGGCACGCCGGCCGCCAGCCTCACGGGTGCGTCGGTTCATGGCGATGCGCTGAGCAGGCTCAATGCGCCGCGCCTCGTGGTCAATGCGACGATCTATTCGACCAATGACGAGGCCGGCCGCTTTGCCACGGTCACCGGAAGCGGTGATCTCATCATCCGTTCGGGCGCCGTGCTTTCGGCGGCTGATATTATCCTCGCCAGCACGACGACGAATGCGACCAATCGCAAGATCACCGTTGAGGAAGGCGCGATCCTGAGTACGGTCGGGAAGGGACGCGGCAGCTTCGATTCGGACGACGGATACGTCTTCACGGGCAATGGCGTATTGGCGCTGTCCAACGGCTGGATGAACCTGTTCTACAGCGTGCGCGCGGGTGCGACGCTCGGCACGGTTTCGTTCGATCTTGGCGCCTGCGTAACGACCAATTGCGCGACACAGACCCGGATGGTCACCGAAGGCACGTTCGGCATCGCGGCGGCAGGTGCGATCAACTTCCGCAACAATCTCACTTACGGCGCACGCGATCTGGTTCTCGGCCTGTCGTCGATGAATCTCGGCGAAGACGGCGCGATTGCGGCTGCTGCGGCAGCCGGAAATTTGCCGGACGGCCTGGTGATGAACCAGCAGCGTCTGTCGGCACTGTTCGCGGGCAATACGGCGATTGGTGCGCCGGCGTTGCAGTCGCTCGTGCTGAATGCCCAGCAGGCGGTGAATGTGTTCGGTTCGGTCGATTTCGACGCCACCCGGTTGCAGCGATTGGTGCTCGGCGCGCCCGCGATCTACGGCTATGGCGGGGCAGGCGACGTCGCCGCTATCCGCGCCGGTGACTTCGTCTGGACCGGCGGCATCGGTGCTCCCGGCGCCGCCATGTCCGGTTTGCTCGGCGACGGCCAGCTCAACATTGATGCGCGATCGATCCTGCTCGGCTACGGGCCCAACACCCAGCCGGACAATCTCGCTGCCAATGATCGCCTGGCATTGGGTTTCACCGACGTGAAACTCACCGCGTCCGAGCAAGTCGTCGCAAGCGGCAAGGGTTCGCTGTCGGTTTTCCATCGACAGGGCGCCTATGATGCCGTTAGCGGATACAGCAGAACAGGTGGCAATCTGATTGTCTCGACCCCAGTTTTGGCTGGCACCGCGGGCGCGGTGCATCGCCTCGCGGCGGGCGGAATGATGACCGTGGCAGGGACGGCAACCGCGACCGCGGGCAGCATCGACTCGCTGGGCGCGCAGATCGAACTCGCCGCGCAATCGGTGATCGTCGATACCGCCATCGTTCTGCCGTCGGGCCGGTTGACCGTCGCTGCAGAAGGCAATGTCACTCTCGGCGCCGGCGCGCGGATCGACATGTCGGGCCGCGAAGTCAAGTTCTTCGATGTGTCAAAATACAGCTGGGGCGGCGATCTCGCGCTCAGCAGCAAGAACGGCAATGTCATCACGATGGCCGGCTCTGTCGTCGATCTGTCGGCACGGCACAACCGGGCCGGCACGATGACCGTGACGGCACTCGCGGACACCGCCGGTCATGTCGATCTGTCCGGCACGATCCTCGGCGCCGCCAGCGACTATTACGATGCCGGCGGCACCATCGTGCCCTATGACGGCGGCCAGCTGGTCGTGCGGGTGCAGACGCTTGCCGACTTTGCCGGGCTGAATGCGCGTCTTAACGCGGGAGACGTTTTCGGGGCGCGCCGCTTCCAGATCAAACAGGGCAGCCTCACCATCGGCGACGAAGTCAAGGCGCGTCATGTCGAGGTCGTTCTCGACGATGGCAGCCTGACCGTCAACGGCCGCATCGATGCCAGCGGCTTCCAGGTCGGTTCGATCCGGCTCGCTGCGAGCGGTGATCTCACTGTCAACGGGGCGCTCGATGCGCATGGCAAGGGCCTGCGCGTCGATAGTTACGGCAAGATCATCGATAGTCCGAACCGGGCCATCGTCGACCTGACCACCCGTGCCGGAACGCTGACCCTCGGTGTCGGGGCGGTGATCGATCTGCGCAGCGGCTCCGACGCTACCTGGAACGATGGCGTGGCACGCGGCACGCTGGACCTGAATGCGCCACGAATGGGCGCGG
>CALRZK010000296.1:0-5144 GCA_943372615.1 Bradyrhizobium ivorense
CCTTCGGGCGGCTGGATGTTCTGGTCAACGATGTCCGCACCGCCGGGCCGATGACCGAGGACACCAGGCGACGCGAGGAGATCAACCTGTTCGGCGCCATGTTGCTGAGCCAGGAGGCGATCCGGCTGTTCGGCAATGAAGGCGGCGCGATCATCAATCTCACGTCGCTGGCCCGCTGCGACCTCGCGCCGGATGCCGCGCCAGAGACGGCGATCGATACGCTGACGCTGGGTCTGGCGCGCGCTTTCACCAGCCGCAACATCCGCGTGCATGCGATCGCGCCAGGCGCCCTCGGCCCACAGGAGCCGGCGGAGATCGAGGTATTCGATCGCGCAGCGCACAGCCGGCAATTCGTCGCACTGCCCCGGCGCACCACGCCGGACGATGTGGCGAAGCTGGCGGCGGATCTCTCCTTCGAGAGCGGACGCGCACCGCTGATGGCTGCAAGCTGAACCGAATGTGCGGCAGGCGGATGCAAAGTTCCGCCTGCCTGCAATCGCACCACGCGCCTTCATCCGGCGTTAACTGCCGTCGGTAAATTGCCGCCTTTAAACTGTGTGTCGTCGCGTTCGCGTCAAATAATTACACCTTCGGCTGCTACACGGTCTGCAATTGCAACAGACCATTTTAGCCAATGCCGATTGCCCGCGACGACATCAAACCGACCTGGCGGATTTCCCCGCGCTGGCTGATTGCCGCGGCGGTGACGATTCTGGTCGGCTTCTCGCTGATCTGTGCCAGCGTGTTGTTCAGCATGCGCCGCGGCGACGAGAAGCTGGCGCAGCAGACCCTCAGCAATCTCGCTTCCGGTATCGACGCGGAGATCGCGCGCAATCTCGAACTCTATGACATGTCGATGCGCAACGTCGCCAACAACATGACCTCGCCCGAGCTTGTCGAGGTGTCGCGCAATGTGCGGCAGATGGTGCTGTTCGACTATGCCGCCACCGCGCGCCATTTCGGCAATATCCAGGTGCTGGATGCCGGCGGCAATGTCACGCTGGATTCCTCGACGCTGGATCCGAAGCCGCAGAATTTCTCACAGGACGAATTCTTCACGACCCATCAGCGCGATCCGCTGTTCGGGCTGTATATCTCGCGGCCGATGCTGCATGACGGCGTCTATGGCATCGTGCTGAGCCGCCGTATCGCCGCGCGCGACGGCCAGTTTCTCGGCGTCGTCACCGGCTTCATCGACTACAGCTATTTCCGCGAAATCGCGAGCCGGTTGCAGCTCGAACAGAACGACGTCATCACCGTGTTCCGCCAGGATGGCGTGCTGATCATGCGCACGCCTTTCGACAGCAATGTGATCGGCCGCGATCTCAGCCGTCGTCCCTCGGTGCAGAAGGCGCTGGCGTTTCTGTCGGGCTCCTACACCGACGTGTCCGTCAATGACGGCGTGCAGCGGGTTTATGTCTGGCGCGACAGCTCGCATCCGCTGATCGTCATCGTCGGCCGCTCCACCGATGTCATTTTCGGCCAGTGGCGCAAGGAGGCGATCCAGATCGGCGGCGCTATGGGTGCGCTCGCTCTGATCGCCAGCGTGCTGTTGCTGATCCTGGCGCGTGAAATGAAGAAGCGCGCCGCCATGGAAGATGAAATGGCGCGACTTGCGATGACCGACGGTCTGACCGGCCTCGCCAATCGCCGCCGCTTCGACATTGTCATCGAAAAGGAATGGCAGCGCGCCATGCGGGCGCAGCAGCCGATCTCGCTGCTGATGATCGACGCCGATCACTTCAAGGCCTTCAACGATCGTTTCGGCCATCAGGCCGGCGACCTCGTCCTGTGCCGCATCGCCTGGAGCATCGCCCGCCACGGCAAGCGCGCCAGCGATTGCGCTGCGCGCTATGGCGGCGAAGAATTCTCGCTGATCCTGCCTGGCCTCACGCTGAGTGAAGCGATCGATCTCGGCGAGCGTATTCGCTGCGAAATTGGTGGCATCGAACGCGAAGGCATGACGCCGACCACCATCAGCGTCGGTGCTGCGTGCATGGTTCCTTCCGCCCAGAATTCGATGATGGAACTCATCAGCAAAGCTGACACGGCGCTCTACGCCGCCAAGTCGCTCGGCCGCAACCAGACCTATCCGGCGAATGCACGAAACATCCTTGCCGCGTAATTTAATACCTCTTGACGGTTGCAATTAACTTCACATTCACCTGACTTCCTAACCTCGCTGCTACCTATGGGAGGGTATCCATATCCTCACAAGGGTGGGGATATGGGGCTGCAGGTCGAGGAACCAGTGACGGAGAACGGGCACGCGCCGTTCGTACCGGGCGTTCGTGGTGCGATACCACGACGCGGCGTGGTGCGCTGGCTCGTACTTGTCGGCGCGCTGATTGTCATCGCCATCGTCATCGGCACATCGATGACCGTCAATAATTTCCGCAAGCGCGCGCTCGACAACAGCAAGCGTGAGCTGGAAAACACGGTGCTGCTGCTGCAGCACCATTTCGACCAGCAATTTCAGGAATTGCAGCGCATCCAGAAGGGTATGCGCGCGCAACTCATGACCGACGGCATCATGACGCCGGAGAGCTTCAGCAACGCGCTGTCCGGTTTCGAAGCGCATCTGATGCTGAAGTCGAAGCTCGACGACGAATTCGCCGGCGAACTGACGGTGATCGATGCGAAAGGGCAGTTGATCAACTGGTCGGGTTCATGGCCGCCGCCCGATGTCAGCATGGCGGACCGCGAATATTTCGAGATCATCAAGGCGCAGAACTTCCGCGACGAAGAAATCGTACGGCCGGTATTCAGCAGGCTCACCGGCAAATGGAAGACGGTGTTCGCACGCCGCATCAACGGCCCGCGCGGCGAGTTCTTCGGTGTTATCACCCGCGGCATCGAACCTGTGCATATGGAGAGATTCTTCGCCTCTGTCTCGCTCGGCGACAACGCCACCGTCTCCATGTTCCATCGCGACGGCACACTGCTGGCGCGCTATCCGAAAAAGGACGACGCGATCGGCCGGGTGTTCTCCGGCAGCCCGCTGCTCGACCATCTGCGCTTCAGCGACCAGCCCGCGACGATCCGCACTGTCAGCCCGATCGACAATGTCGACCGGCTCGGCGCAGTCCGTTTGCTCAACGATTTTCCGATCGCGCTGATCGCTACGGCTTCTGTCGAGGGTGTGTTGGCGGACTGGCGGAGTCAGACGAAATTTCTGATCCTGCTCGCGTCCGGTTCGACCCTGATGCTGACGGGCTTTCTGTTCCTCATCATCCGGCACATCCGCCAGCAGAGCGAGAACGCGCAGCGCGAGCTGACGTTGGAAAAGAACCGGTTGGCCACCGCCATCAACAACATGACACAGGGCCTGCTGCTATTCGACTCCGATGCGCGCGTCGTCGTCTGCAATCAGCGCTATCTCGATATGTATGGCCTGTCCGCCGATGTCATCGTTCCCGGCCTGCCCTTTCGTGGTGTCATCGAGCATCGCCAGGCAACCGGATCCTTCGTCGGAGATGTGGACGCCTATGTCGACAATGTCTTGCGCGATGTGGATCGCACCAACACACAATTCATGCAGACCTCGGACGGGCGCTCGATCCAGATCTCGTCGCAGCCAGTGGCTGGCGGTGGCTGGGTGGCGACCCATGAGGACATCACCGAGCGTCGTGAGGCCGAGGAACGCATCGCGCATCTCGCCCATTACGACGCGCTGACCGACCTGCCGAACCGCATCCTGTTCCGCTCGGAACTAGAGCGCGAATTGACGCGCGTCGCCCGTGGCGCCCAATGTGCGGTGCTCTATATCGATATCGACGAGTTCAAGAGCATCAATGACTCGCTCGGCCATCCCGTCGGCGACGAGCTGCTGAAGGAAATCGCGCGCCGGCTGCGGCTGTGCGTGCGCGGCTCCGACGTGGTGGCGCGGCTCGGCGGCGACGAATTCGCCATCGTGCAAACCAATGTCAGCGCCCATGCCGACATCACCGACCTGGTCGGACGCATCTACACGGCGATTCGCGAGCCCTATGAATGCCTCGGCCATCGGCTGCTCACCGACGCCTCGATCGGCATTGCCATGGCGCCGCGCGACGGCACCGATCTCGACGAACTGCTGAAACATGCAGACCTTGCCATGTATGGCGCCAAGGCCGAAGGCCGCCGCACCTTCCGCTTCTTCGAGCCGCAGATGAATGCCAAAGCCAAGGCGCGGCGGATGCTGGAGCTCGATCTACGGCAAGCCATCGCCGATGGCGGTTTTGCGGCGGGAGGCTTCGAAGTCTATTACCAGCCGCTACTCAATCTGCGCGACGACAGCGTGGTCGGCTGCGAGGCGCTGCTGCGTTGGCATCATCCCGAGCGCGGCATGATTTCGCCGGCCGATTTCATCCCGGTGGCCGAGGAGATCGGCGTCATCAGCCAGCTCGGCGAATGGGTGCTCTCCACCGCCTGCGCGGAAGCTGCGAGCTGGCCCGACGATGTGCGCATCGCCATCAATGTCTCACCGGCGCAGTTCCGCGGCTCATCGCTGCCGCTGAAGGTGGCGGCGGCACTGGCTGCATCAGGACTACCCGCACGACGGCTCGAACTCGAAATCACCGAAGCGGTGCTGATCCGCGATGACGAGATGGCACTCGGGATCATGCAGGATCTGCGCGAAATCGGCGTGCGCATCGCGCTGGACGATTTCGGCACCGGCTATTCCAGCCTCAGCTATCTGCAGCGTTTCCCGTTCGACAAGATCAAGATCGACCGTTCATTCGTCACGGATATTGCCGACGCGCATGGATCGTCATCGATCGTGCAGGCGGTCGTGAATATCGCCGCGTCGCGGCAAATGACGACGACGGCGGAAGGCGTCGAGACGTTGCCGCAGAAAGAACTGCTGCGCGCGCTGGGATGTACGGAAATGCAGGGCTACCTGTTCAGCAAGCCGAAGCCGGCGAAGGACGTGCGGGAAATCTTGGCGCGGCATAATACGAGAGCGGGTGCTGCGGCGTAGCTCCTAACCTCTCCCCGCTCTTGCGCGGGGAGAGGTCGCCGCGTCTTCGCGGCGGGTGAGGGGCCTGGCACGCGGCCTGCCATCATCTTCACGCTATCGGATCGATGAATGACAAGCCCGCGAGATGGCTTTCTTTCGTTTCGATAGTTCTGCGGGTGGTGCGCAGTGTGTGCCGTGGCCC
>CALRZK010000297.1:0-5142 GCA_943372615.1 Bradyrhizobium ivorense
GGTCACGAGAACCTCATGGAACGGACAACAAGGCAGGTATCACGGTCGATAAGGACTGTCGATCTGCAATAGGGTGACAATCCCGCGACCAGAGTGTCGCAGGCGCGGAACCGTAAACCTCACCGGCCGATGGCTTATTGCGGTTGTGGACCGAGCGACGCGGCGATTTCCGCCCAGACCGGCGCCTCTTCCTTATAGAGCGCGTTGCTGGCCTCCAGCGTCATCGCACCTTCATCGACACCCTGGCTCTTGAGCAATTCGCGCACGCGGTCGCTCTTGCTGGCCGCGACGAACAGAGCATTCAGCTTTGCCACGATCTCCGGCGGTGTCTTGGCCGGCGCCATGCAGCCCTGGAAAGTGAGCAGCGAATGCGCACGCGAGGTCGCGCCCTGCTCCTTGAACGTGGCGACATCAGGCAGCGCGGCAATGCGTCGGCGCGACACCGCGACGGGATTGCCCTTGCCGGTCTGTAGCACCGGCAGTGCGGCCGCATAGCTGCCGATGCCGGCATCGATGGAGCCGCCGGCGAGATCGCTCCACATCGGCGCCTCGCCGCGATAATGCACGGCCTCCATCTTCAGGCCGTATTGCTTGTTGAGTTCGACGATCACCATGTGGGCGAAAGAACCGGCGGCATATGTGCCGACATTCACCTTCTCGGTTTTCTTCGCATAATCGACAAAATCCTTCAGCGTCCTGGCGCCGATCTTCTCGCTCACGACCAATGGCAGGCTGCCGCCCGGCATCACCGTCACCCAGGTGAAATCCTGCGCAACGTTATACTTGTTGTCCTTGATGAGGACGGGATTGAGCATATAGGCGGTGGTGTTGCAGATCATCAGCGTGTGGCCATCGGGATCGGCGCGCTTCAGCTCCGCCGCCGCCACCGCACCACCGGCGCCGGCCTTGTTCTCGACGACGACCGTCTGGCCGAGTTCACGCTGCAGATATTCGCCGTAGACGCGCGCGAATTGATCGGTCTGGCCGCCGGCTGCGGAGCCTGCGAGAATCTTGATAGGTTTTGTCGGCCACGTATTGGCGCGCACCAGCGACGGCGCACTCAATAGTGCGGCAGCACCTGCTCCGGCAGCGACGAATTGGCGACGGTTCAGCAGATGCAGTTTGTTCGGCACGATCATCCTCCCGATGTTTTATCTCGTCTCTGCGGACGAGTGCATCGAGTATGGACTGCTTCGGTGGGGGAAATCAAAGAGCGTGTGCGTTGAATCACCGTGCGCGAACGTGGCGTGCGGTTGCGTTATTCCGTGAGGTGGACGTGATGCGCAATGGCATATCGATGGTTCCATCTCCCCCTGTGGGAGAAGGTGGCTTCGCGAAGCGAAGACGGATGAGGGGTAGCCATGAAACTCGGCATTTGTGGCTACCCCTCACCCGTCTCGAACGCTTCGCGTTCGATCCACCCTCTCCCACCCCGCACAGCTTCGCTGTGCTTGGGGGAGAGGGCAAGAGCAGCAGGCTTACGCCTTGCCGCCGGAGTTCTTGCGGGTCTCGGCGGTCCAGTTCTTCGCGCCGGTGGCGAGAATGCCGCTATCGTTGAGCAGCGTCACCAGCTTGAAGCCCATGGCGATGTTCTTGGCGGCGCCGACCGGCCCCGAGCAGTGGATACCCGGATTGAGGCCACGCTTGTCGCATTCCTTGATGAGCTTGTCGTAGATCTTGAGAATCTCCGGCTCTTCGCGATCGAGCTTCGGCACGAGGCCGTAGGAATAACCGAGATCCGATGGCCCGACATAGACGCCATCGATGCCTTCGACATCGAGGATGGCTTCCATATTTTCGACCGCAGTCTTGGTCTCCAGCATCGGCAGGCAGATGATCTCGTCATTCGCCGTCTTCTGATAGTCGCCGGCGCCGCCATACATGCCCGAGCGGATCGGGCCGTTGCTGCGCGTGCCGCGCGGCGGATATTTGCAATACTGAACGAAGTTCTCGGCCTCTTCCTTGGTGTTGACCATCGGGCAGATCACGCCATAGGCGCCGCCATCCAGCACCTTGCCGATGATGCCGGGCTCGTTCCATGGCACGCGGACCATCGGCGTCACCGGGTGCTGGCCCATCGCCTGGAAGCATTGGACCATCGACATGTAGTCCTGCACGCCGTGCTGGATATCGACAGTGACGCTGTCGAAGCCGCATTGCGCCATCACCTCGGCGGAGAAGCCCGACGGGATCGCCAGCCAGCCATTGACGGCGACCTTGCCAGCCTTCCAGATTTCCTTGACCTTGTTTGCCATTCGTATTCCTCCGTATTGGTGATGCGTCTTCTGGTGATCCGTCATGGCCGGGCTGGCCCCGGCCATTCACGTCCTGATGCGCGGCGAAGTCTGCAAGACGTGGATGCCCCGCACAAGGCCGGGCATGACGCCGGAGAGCATCGCACAATGCATGACTACGATGTCGCGTTCTTGACAGCCTCTTCGCTGACACCGACGTCACGCGCGGTCTGCACGATCGCCGCCCAGGTCTCGTCCGGCAGCGGCACGCCATTTTTGGTGCGGTCGGCGCGAGTCTTGGCTTCGTTGTCGCCGGGGATCATCACCGCATCGACGCCGGCCGCGGGCTTCGCGCTCTTGAAGAAATCCACATAGCGCGCGACTTCGCCGTCGAAGAAGTTGGCGGGATCGATCTTCTTCGGATCGATATAGATCGAGAACATGCCGTTCGCGAAGGGGCGGCCATGCTTGGTGGCGCCATTGCCGGTGAGCGCGCCGCCGAGCAATTCGCAGATCAGCGCGAGGCCGGAGCCCTTGTGATCGCCGAATGCGCGGATGGCGCCGCTACCCTTGGAGTGATCGCGGGTGCCGTCGACATTCGGCCCGTAGAGCAGGAACGGATCCTGGCTCAGCTCGCCATTCGGCGCGATCAACGCACCCTCGGGCAGTTTCTTGCCGCCACGCGAGGCGACGAGGACCTTGCCTTCAGCCACCACCGACGTCGCGAAATCCAGCACCACCGGCGGGCCACCCGCACGCGGAATGCCGACGCAGTAAGGCGCAGTGGAGAGACGGCGCTCGACGCCGCCATAGGGCGCGACCAGCACGGAGCCAGCGGCGGTGACGAAATGGATGGAGACGAGACCTTCGGCCGCAGCCATCTCCGCCCAATCGCCGATGCGGCCGATATGGCCGGAATTCTTGGTGGCGATGGCCGAGAGGCCGGCAGCTTTACACTTCTCGATACCGAGTTTCACCGCCTGTGGACCGACGGTCTGGCCATAGCCGAAGCGGCCATCGACGACGGCAAGCGACGGTGTATCGACGGGGATTTCGATGGTCTGGTTCGGGATGATCATCCCGTTATTGCGCCAGCGGATATAGACGGGCACGCGGATGACGCCGTGGCTGTCATGGCCGGTGAGATTCGCCGTGGTGAGATAGGTGGCGATGCGTTTTGCTTCCTCTTTGGTGGAAGACGCACGCTCGAAAACCTCGGCAACGAAGGCGATCAGTTTATCGACTTGAACTGTAACCATGGCGGGACATTCGTCCTTGTTGTTGGGCCGTGAGTGTCAGTGCGCGGGCAACCCCGCGGCGGGCTTGCCGTGACCGCCGAGATAGGCGGCTGCAATGGCCTCATTGGCCCAGAGATCCTCCGGTTTGCCGTCGAGCACGATACGGCCGGTTTCCAGCACGTAACCATGATCGGCGACAGACAAACCCATGCGCGCATTTTGCTCCACGAGCAAGACCGTGGTGGACTGGCGTATCTCCGTAATGATGCGGAAAACCGCCTGCACGATGACCGGCGCGAGGCCGAGCGACGGCTCGTCCAGCAGTAGCAACCGCGGCTTGGCCATCAGCCCGCGCGCAACCGCGACCATTTGCAGCTGGCCGCCGGACAGCGTCCAGCCTAGCGCATCGGTGAATTTCCGTATGTCGGGAAACAGATCGAACATCGCGTCCGCCTCGCGCGACAGCTCGGCCTTCCCAACCTTGCGGTTGGAGGCGCCGAGCATGATGTTCTCTTTCACCGTCAGGCCGGGAAACACCCGCCTGCCCTCCGGCACGTGGGAAATGCCCATGCGCACGATCGCTTCCGGGCCGAGACCGGCGATCGATTTGCCGTCGAACAGGATGTCGCCTTCGCTGGGTTTTGCCAGGCCGGAGATCGCGCGCAGCGTCGTCGATTTGCCGGCACCGTTGGCGCCGAGCAGCGTCACCACCTGCCCTTCCTCGACCTTGCAGCTGATACCCTGCAGCGCGACGATTTCGCCGTAGCGGACGTGAAGATCCTTGATTTCGAGCAGCGCCATTACGCAGTTCCCAGATAGGCAGAGACGACATCGGGATGGCGCAGTACGGCCATCGACTCGCCATCCGCGATGCGGCGTCCGAAATTCAGCACGGTGATGTGCTGGGCGGCTTCCGACACCAGCGTCATGTCGTGATCGATGATCAGGATCGTCAGCCCCTGCGCGGCAATGCGCTTGAGCAGCTCATGCAATTCGAGCTTCTCCGACGAGTTGAGGCCGGCGGCCGGTTCGTCGAGCAGCAGCAGTGTCGGATTGCCGGCCAATGCGCGGGCGATCTCGATCAGTCGCTGATGGCCATAGGAGAAGCTGGAGATCAGCTCATTGGCGCGGCTGCCCAGGCCGACGAAAGTGAGCGCGGCCAGCGCGCGTTCGGTGAGCGCGGTGTGATTGCCGTTGCCGACCAGCGTATTGCCCGGCCGCTCGGCGCCGATGATCACGTTTTCCAGCGCCGTCATCGAGCGGAACAGACGGATGTTCTGGAAGGTGCGGCCGAGACCCGCAGCGGCGCGCAGATGCGGCTGCATGGTGGTGACATCGGTGCCATCCAGCACGACCTTGCCGGATGTCGCCTCATAGAGGCCCGACAGCACGTTGAGAGTCGTGGTCTTGCCCGAGCCGTTGGGGCCAATCAGCGCATGCACGCCGCCGCGATGCACGGCGATATCGACCTCATCGACGGCCTTGAGGCCACCGAAGTGCTTGGACAGGCCGGAGACCCGCAGCACCATCTCGTCGCCGGTGGCGGCCGGCTTCAGCACCAGCGGCGCGGTGGACGGCATCACTTTCTTCGGCGGACGCAGCCGATCATAGGCGGTGGCGACCCATCCCCAGATGCCATCCGGCATGAAGCGGATGATGAGGATAACCGA
>CALRZK010000298.1:0-5135 GCA_943372615.1 Bradyrhizobium ivorense
CGCGATCAATCGGTCTTCCGCATCAACGCCGGCGGTGTTCGTTGTCACGTCGCCTTCGATCTTGATGCCGTCCGTCGCGAGCAGACGCAGCGCCTGCGGATAGATCTGATGCTCGACGCTGAGCACGCGCGCTGCCAGCGTCTCTGCCGTGTCGTCATTGGCGACAGGCACGGCGCCCAGCATCACGATCGGGCCGGCATCCGTTTCCGGAATCACGAAATGCACCGTCGCGCCCGAGATTTTCACGCCGGCGCGCAGCGCCTGGCCGTGGGGATCGAGGCCAGGGAAGGACGGCAGCAGCGATGGGTGGATGTTCAGCATCCGGCCATACCAGTGCTGGACGAATTCCGCCGTGAACAGGCGCATGAAGCCGGCGAGGCAGATCACCTCGATCTCGTGCTCGTCGAGTGCAGCCTGCAGCAGCTTCTCGAAACCGGCGCGGTCCTTGCCAAATGGCTTGCTCTCGATCACCAGCGTCTTGATGCCATTGGCCTGCGCATTGGCGAGGCCCGGCGCATCGGCGCGGTTGGAGATCACAAGCGCTATCTTGGCGGGGAAGCCGTCCGCGGCGGCGGCCTCGATCAACGCGGACATGTTCGATCCGCGACCGGAAATCAGGATGGCGACGGGGCGCATCACAGCCTCACCGTTTCAGGTCGAGATGCCCGTCATAGACGACGCGTTCGTCACCCTTGGCTTCGATGACGTCACCGAGCAATGAGACGGTTTCGCCGCTCTCGCGCAGGATCTCGATGACCTGTTTGACGGCTTCGCGCTTGACGATGGCGATCATGCCGATGCCGCAATTGAAGGTGCGCAGCAGCTCGAGTTCGGCGATGTCGCCTTCAGCAGCGAGCCACTTGAACACGGGCAGCACGTTGAGGGCGGGCAGATCGATGCGGACGCCAAGATCCTTCGGCAGCACGCGCGGGATATTGTCGGTGAAACCGCCGCCCGTGATATGGGCGAGGCCCTTCACGGCGCCAGTCTCGCGGATCGCGCGCAGGCAGGACTTCACATAGAGCTTGGTCGGCGTCAGCAGTGCGCCGCCGAGCGTCATGACAGGTGAGAACGGCGCCTTATCGGCGTAAGAGAGTCCGGTGCGCTCGACGATTTTGCGGACCAGTGAGAAGCCATTTGAATGTACGCCGGAGGAGGCCAGGCCGATGACGGCGTCGCCGACCGTCATGTCCTTGGTCGGGAGCAGGGTGCCACGCTCGGCCGCGCCGACGGCAAAGCCGCCGAGGTCGTAGTCGCCGTCCTTGTAGAGGCCGGGCATTTCGGCGGTCTCGCCGCCGATCAGCGCGCAGCCGGACTCGCGGCAGCCTTCGGCGATGCCGGCCACGATGGAGGCGGTGGCTTCCGGGTCGAGCTTGCCGCAGGCAAAATAGTCGAGGAAGAACAGCGGCTCGGCGCCCTGGACCACGAGGTCGTTGACCGACATGGCGACAAGGTCGATGCCGATGCCGTTATGGACATTGGCCTCGATGGCGATCTTGACCTTGGTGCCGACGCCGTCGGTGGCCGCCACCAGGATCGGGTCCTTGAAGCCGGCCGCCTTGAGGTCGAACAGACCGCCAAAACCGCCGATCTCGGCATCGGCGCCGGGGCGCGCGGTGGCGCGCACCATTGGCTTGATGAGGTCCACCAGACGGTTGCCAGCATCGATATCGACGCCTGCATCCGCGTAAGTGAGGCCTTTTTTCTGGTCGGTCATGCCCGGTATCCTGGCGAAGTGCGAAATTGTGAATTTTCCGCTGGTTACGTCGGAAATTGCCCCTGCGCAATGGCTCGTAAACGCTATCCCGGCTACTATCTCAGCGTTACGCCGGTCAGAGCTGCCACGCTCGGATTTTGGCACCAGCCGAAGCCGGAAAACGCCAGTTGAGCATCCCGAATATCATCACCCTGGGCCGCATCCTGCTGGTTCCCATCGTCGTCTGGGCGATCGCGTCGGGCCAGATGGAGATCGCTTTTGCGGTGTTTGTCATCGCCGGTGTCAGCGATGCCGTGGACGGCTTTCTGGCCAAGCGCTTCAATATGGCCAGCGAACTCGGCGCCTTGCTCGATCCCCTGGCTGACAAGGCCCTTCTGGTCTCGATCTATGTGTCCCTGGGGATATGGGGGGCGGTGCCGCGCTGGTTGGTGATTCTGGTGGTGTCGCGGGATATCATGATCGTGGGTGCCGTGATCGTCACCTGGCTGTTCGGCAAGCCGATCCCGATGAAGCCGCTGATGGTCTCGAAGCTCAATACTGTGGCTCAGGTCGGGTTCGCCGCATTGGTCCTCGCAGCCCTCGGATTTGGGTTCAATTCGTCGCCTTACGATTTGATTTTAATGGGTTTTGTGACTGTCCTGACGCTCGCTTCCATAGGCCTTTACCTGGTCGAGTGGGTGAGGCACATGAGCACGATCGAGACGGGCGCGCGCCCTGAGTAAATGCCGGTTTGCCGGCTTTTAGTATTTGCCGGTTCCCGGCCCGGAGTATCTGCGTGTCTGTCCGCGTCCAACCCCGCCAACTGGCCTTTGCGCTGCCCCATGCAGAAAGCCTGTCGCGCGACGACTTTCTCGAAGGCACCGCCAATGCCGAGGCATTGGGGCTGATCGATCAGTGGCCGGACTGGCCGAACAAGGTGATGCTGCTGGCGGGCCCGGAAGGCTCGGGCAAGAGCCATCTGGCATCGATCTGGGCTGAGGAGGCCGGTGCGCGTTCGACCATGGCCCATGCGCTGACGGCGGCCACCGTTCCCGGCGCCCTGGCAACTGGCGCCGTCGTGGTCGAGGACCTGACGCCCGATAGCTTTGACGAGCGGGCGCTGTTTCATCTCCTCAATCTCGCCCGCGAAGATGGTGCTTACGTGCTCATCACCGCCCGGATTGTGCCGGTCGCCATGGAGATCGCGTTACGCGATCTGCGTTCGCGCTTGCGTGCCGTCCCAGTGGTCCAGCTCAAGGCGCCCGATGACCATCTCTTCCGGGCGCTGATCGTCAAATTCTGCGCCGATCGCCAGATGAGCATCGACGAAAATGTGGTGAGCTATATCGCCAGCAGGATCGAGCGCTCCTTTGTTGCGGCGCGGCGTACGGTCGAGCTGCTGGATAGTGAAGCCCTGCGCCTCGGCCGGCCCGTCACACGGGCCCTTGCGGCGGAGTTGTTGCGGGAATCCTGAGCTACAGAAATAGGGTTTCGCATGTACGGAAATTCCGTATAATCGCCGGATGGCCGAGGACAGGTTCGATCCTTCCAAAGATGCGGTGAACCGCGGCAAGCACAAACTGCCGCTTGCTTTTGGCGACCGCATTTTCGAGGACGAGAACCACCTCGTTATTCCTTCCATTCGAGAAATCGACAGGGAAGAGCGGTTCAAGGTCATCGGGATTGCCGATGGCAAATTATTTACCGGCGTTTTCGTTTGGCGAAGTGGGCAGCCCCGTTTCGTGAGGAGCAACAAGGGTGAAGAAAGATCGTATCGATCTACCTGCTGAGCCGAGCGACGTAGAAGATTTTGACGTCACCGTCGAAGCGCTGGAGCGCGGCCAGCGCGCGCGCTTGATCCGCATGACGCGAACCGGGCTCGGTCTGTCTCAATCCGAGTTCGCTAGCCGTTTTCGAGTGCCGGTCGGCACGTTGCGCGATTGGGAACAGGCCCGGGTCACCGCGCCCGAATTTGCCATCGCCTATGTTAGGGTGATTGCACAGCATCCCAAACTGGTGGCCGATGCTGTCGCCTAGTTTTTGTCATATAACTGTCATGTGACCGTCGCGGAGAATGCGGGTATTGGCTGGTTAAGACCACGACTCGAATTGGATGGATGACGAACTGATGGATTCAGCTGAAGAGATTGCGATTGAAGAGAAAAAGGGTGAAGCGAAGACGGTCGGCGTGATCGCATCCGGGCCCGAGCGTTTCATCAATCGCGAGCTCTCCTGGCTGCATTTCAATCGCCGCGTGCTGGAAGAGTCGGTCAATCCCGGCCATCCCGTCCTCGAACGCGTCCGCTTCCTGTCCATCTCGGCCAACAATCTCGATGAATTCTTTTCCGTGCGCGTCGCCGGCCTCAAGGCGCAGGTGCGCGAGGGCATCACCGAGCGTAGCCCCGATGGTCTGACGCCGACCGAACAGCTCGTTCTCATCAACAATGCGGTGTCCAAGCTTGCCACCGACCAGCAGGCGATCTGGCGCGAGCAGCGCAACATGCTGGCCGATGTCGGGATCGTCCTGCTCGACGGCAAGGATGTCACCAAGGCCGAGCGCAGCTGGATCGAGGATCACTTCCTCCACAATATCTTTCCGCTGCTGACGCCGCTGGCCATCGATCCCGCCCATCCGTTTCCGTTCATCCCCAATCTCGGCTTCACCATCGCGCTGCATCTGACGCGCGTGGCCGATGGCAAGGCGATGAACGCGCTGATCCGCATGCCCGGCAAGATCGATCGCTTTATCCGCCTGCCGAACCCCGGCAAGGACGGTGAAGTCCGCTTGATCACGCTGGAGCAGGCGACTGGCTTGTTCATTGGCCGTCTTTTCCCCGGCTATGTCGTGCAGGGGCAGGGCGCTTTCCGCATCATCCGCGACAGCGAACTCGAAGTCGAAGAAGAAGCGGAAGATCTCGTTCGCCTGTTCGAGTCGGCGCTGAAGCGCCGCCGCCGCGGTTCGGTGATCCGGCTCGAAATCGAAGCGACCATGCCGGTCGAACTGCGCGCCTCGGTGCAGCGCGCGCTGGCGACCTCCGATGACGAAATCCTGCTGGTCGATGGTGTTCTCGCCATGAACGAGGTGTCGCAACTGACACGCCTCGATCGTTCCGATCTCGAATTCGTGCCTTACGTGCCGCGCCATCCCGAGCGCGTGCGCGATCACGGCGGCGATATCTTCGCAGCGATCCGCCAGAAGGATCTGGTGGTTCATCACCCCTATGAATCCTTCGATGTCGTCGTCCAGTTTCTGCAGCAGGCGGCGCGCGATCCCGATGTTGTTGCGATCAAGCAGACGCTGTATCGCACCTCCAACAACTCACCGATCGTGCGTACGCTGATCGAGGCGGCCGAGGCCGGAAAATCGGTGACGGCGCTGGTCGAACGGCGCGCGCGGTTCGACGAAGAAGCCAATATCCGCTGGGCGCGCGATCTCGAA
>CALRZK010000299.1:0-5132 GCA_943372615.1 Bradyrhizobium ivorense
GATCGGCCCTGTGCAGCCACACCGGCATCGACATGATCAGTTTCACCGGCTCCGAACGTGTCGGTCTGGCTGTGGCTGAACTTGCAGGACGTCAAGGCAAGCGCGTCGTTCTCGAACTCGGCGGCAAGTCGGCAGCGCTGATCTGCGCCGATGCGCCGCTCGACCGCGCCATCCCGGCGGTACTGACATCGTGCTTCGCCAGCAGCGGCCAGACCTGCGTCGCGCAGACGCGCCTGCTGGTGCCGGAGCATATGGTCGAGGCGGTGAAGGAGATTTGCGCGCGGGAGCTCGATACATGGACATGCGGCGATCCTGCGCTGGACGGCACGCGTCTCGGCCCGGTTGCTACCCGTCGCCAGCAGACACATGTACAGGCCGAGGTCGCGCAAGCGGTTGCCGAAGGGGCAACGGCATTGCAAAGCCCGAACGTCTCGCTGCCCGACAAAGGCTTCTTCGTGCAGCCGACCGTTCTGTTCGGCGTCACCCCCGCGATGAAGGTCGCGCAACAGGAATTGTTCGGCCCGGTGCTGTCGGTGATCGCCTATCGCAGCGAGGATGACGCGGTGGCGATCGCCAACGGGACGGCCTATGGCCTGTCAGGCAGCGTGTGGTCGGGCGACCGCTGCGCCGCCGTCCGTCTCGCCCAGCGCCTTCAGACCGGCCAGGTGAGCGTGAACGGCGCGCCGCAGAATTTTCTGGCGCCGTTCGGCGGCGTCAAGCGGTCGGGATATGGACGCGAGAACGGCAGGTTCGGCGTGGAAGAGTGCCTGCAATATCATGTCGTTCATGGCGCCATGATCATCGACTGACAGAAGTCGGGGGGCTATTTGCCCCCCTCCATGGCCTGGGCGATCTTTTTCATCTTGCCGGACTGAACGCTGAGGAAGGTCGCGAATTCATCCGGCCCCAGAAATGCGGGTTCGCAGGCGAGCGTTGCGATACGCGGCGTCACTTTCGGATCGGCGATGGTAGCCGCCAGTTCGCGCGACAATTCTCCGACCAGATTGGCCGGGATGCCGACCGGTGCGAACATGCCGAGCCAGGCCGACATATCGAAATCGGTGACGCCCTGCTCCGCGAAGGTGCGAATGTTCCCAGCAGATGCGTAGCGCTTGTTGGCCGTGATCCCGATTGCAACCAGGGTGCCCGCCTTGATGTGCTCGATGGCCGAGGTCAGATCGACGCATGCCAACGGAAGCTGGCCGCCGAGCACGTCGGTCACGGCCGGCGAACTGCCGCGATAGGGCACATGCGTCAGGCGCGCGCCGGTCACCTGCTTGAGCATCTCGATCGACAGATGCTGCGATGAGTTGACGCCGGTCGAACCGAAGCTGAGCCCTTCCTTGGATGCCTTCGACTTGCTCACCACATCGTCGATCGTCTTCAGGCCAGCCGAGGGCGACGCCACCAGAACCAGCGGAATATCGACCAACTTGGCGATCGCCTTCAATTGCGTCAACGGATCGAATTTCGGAGCGCCTTCTACATGCGGATTGATGACCATGGCGCCGGTCGCCCCGATGCCGAGCGTCAGCCCGTCGGGATTGGCGCGCGACACAGCCATCAGGCCGGTCGCCCCGCCCGCGCCCGGCCGGTTTTCGACGACGATGGTCGCCTTGCCGCTATCCGAGAAGTGGCTGCCGACAAGTCGCGCAATGCCGTCGGCAGATGCGCCCGGCGCAAAAGGGACGATCATCGTCACTGGCGCGGACGGCAAGCTCCATGCCGGCAACGAAACAGTCGTGGCGAGAGATGAAATGACAAAGGTTCTACGGTTCAGCACGAGTTCCTCCAATTCAGTTTTTTTTTTAACGGGACGATGCCCATGGAACGATGAGGCGTTCGACCTCATTCAGCAGGACGGTCAACAGGAAGCCGATCAAGGCGATCACGAGAATGCCGGCATACATCGTATCTACCGCCATCAACTCCCATGAATTCCAGATCATGTAGCCAAGCCCGGCATTGGCGCCGACCATTTCGGCAAGCGCGATCAGCACCAGGCCGAGACCGAGACCGAGCTTGACGCCTGTCATGATGAGCGGAAGCGCGCCCGGCAGCGCGATGGTCGTGAAAGCCTGCCAGCGGCCCGCACGAAAATGCTTGCCGACTTCGAAATAGACCTTGTTGATCGAGAGCACGCCCGCCAGCGTGTTGATGACGACCGGATAGAACACGCCGATGGCCACCATGGCGATCTTGGAGCCTTCGCCGAGGCCGAAGATCAGCAACAGCAGCGGCAGGATGGCGCTTTTCGGAATCGGATATGTCGCAGCGATCAGGGGATCGACGATGATCCGCAAGGTACGCGACAATCCCATCGCCGCGCCGATGATCAGCGCCGGGATTCCGCCGACCAGAAAGCCGATGCCGAGACGTTGCAGGCTGGCATAGGTGTTCTTCCACAATGCGCCGGACTCGGCGAGGCGGCCGAGCGCCTGGAAGATGGTCGATGGCATCGGGAAGAAACGTTGATCCAGAAAGCCAAGGCGCCCGCAGCACTCCCACACGAGCAGCAGCGCAACCGGCGATGCGATGGTCATGAGGCGCTCGGCGAACACGCCGCTGATGCGTAGCCCGCGTCCTTCGTTCTTGGGCGCGCTGGCGATCGATACGAATTCGGACGACTCGTTCGTGATGCTCATTTCGATGCCTCCCGCGTTTCGCTCAACCGCCGCGCTTGCTGCACCTCGTCGCGCAGATGTCCCCAGATGCGGTAGACCATCTCGCCATAGTCCGGTTGCGCACGTAGTTCGATGACGTTGCGCGGACGCGGAAAGGTGACATCCTCGATCGCCTTGATGCGTCCGGGATTGGCGGTCATGACCATGATCTTGTCGCCGAGCGTGACGGCTTCATCCACGCTGTGGGTGATGAAGAGAACCGTCTTCCCCGTACCGTCCCAGATCTTCAGCAACTCGTCCTGGAGCAACGTCTTGTTCTGCTCGTCCAACGCCGAGAACGGTTCGTCCATCAGGAGAATGTCGGGATCGTTTGCAAAGGCCCGTGCGATCGAAACGCGTTGACGCATACCACCAGACAGCTGATGCGGATATGCCTTTGCAAACCGGGTGAGACCGGTACGCTCAAGATAGTGCCCGACAATGTCGGATATCTCAGCTTGCGGGAGTCGCCGTAGATTCAGCGCATAGGCGGCGTTATCCCACACGGTCATCCAAGGAAAGATTGCGTCGCCCTGAAATACCATGGACATGCGAGGCGGACGTCCATTGGCCTGAGCGCATTCGACCGTACCCATGCTCGGGCGTTCGAGCCCTGCCAGCATGCGAAGCAAGGTCGTCTTGCCGCAACCGCTGGGACCGACGATGACAAAGAACGACCCATCCGGAATCTCTAGAGAAACTCCGTCGATGGCCGTGAAGACCCGACTGCCCACACGAAATTGCTTGCGGACGTCATTGAACCTGATTTTCGCGAGCGCGGGCGTCACGACGGAATCTTGGCGATGTATTGCGATTGGCGACTGCACGGCCATTCACGTCTCCTCCGACTTTCGCGCATGCCGCTGTCACCAACGAAGCTACGCACAAGGCCATGGCACTTGGGCCGGAGGTCAACTTGACCGGCGCTCTTCAATAAGAGCGCCTTCCCGACTTGGCGCCATTTCCATCCCGCGATGTCCATTGTATGGACATCATTGTCATTTTCTAATATGCAGAGAATTGAGGGAAGTCAAGTTAACGCATGAGCGCCCCGGCAAATCCGGCTATTGCGGAGCCACGCGCCATTTTGCTTAACATGTTAATTACTAGGGAAACGAGCGTTCGAAGGAAGATTGAAGTCATGGCGTCACTTGAAGAAAACTTGAACAGGGCGAGCGGCTATCTGGCGCGTTTCAAAGAACACGGCGTCCTAAACCATATTAACGGCGAGGCTGTCGCGGCACACGACGGCGAGACGTTCGAGACATTGTCTCCCATCGATCTCTCTGTGCTGGCGAAGGTTGCGCGCGGAAAGGCGAAAGATGTCGATGCCGCAGTCACTGCAGCCCGCAACGCTTTTGATTCCTGGGCTGCGATCGACGGACAGCAGCGCAAAACCATTCTGCACAAAGTCGCAGATGCAATCGTCGCGCGCGCGGAAGAAATAGCGTTCGTTGAATGTATGGATACCGGACAGTCGCTAAAATTCATGGCCAAGGCAGCGCTGCGCGGCGCCGAGAACTTCCGCTTCTTTGCCGACCGCGCGCCGGAAGCACGTGATGGTCGCGCAATACAGGCCCCCGGTCAGGTGAACATGACGAGCCGTCAGCCCATCGGCCCAGTCGGTGTGATCACGCCGTGGAACACGCCGTTCATGCTATCAACGTGGAAAATCGCGCCAGCGCTCGCAGCGGGCTGTACGGTTGTCCATAAGCCGGCCGAATTCTCTCCCCTCTCCGCCAGGCTGTTGGTCGAGATCGCTGAAGAGGCAGGACTGCCGAAGGGCGTGTGGAATCTGGTCAACGGGCTCGGCGAGGAAGCTGGCAAAGCACTCACCGAACACCCCGACATCAAAGCCATCGGCTTCGTCGGCGAGAGCCGTACCGGCTCAATGATCATGAAGCAGGGGGCGGACACGCTGAAGCGTGTTCATTGCGAGCTCGGCGGCAAGAACCCGGTGATCGTGTTCAACGACGCCGATCTCGAGCGTGCCGCGGATGCTGCGGTGTTTATGATTTACTCGCTGAACGGCGAACGTTGTACATCGTCATCGCGCCTGCTCGTGCAGGATGACATCTACGACTCCTTCACCAAGCTCGTCGCCGAGAAGGCGAAGCGCATCCCGGTGGGACATCCGCTCGATCCGAAGACCGTCGTCGGCCCCCTGATCCATCCGGTGCATGAACGCAAGGTTCTCGAACTCATCGAAGCCGGACGTCAAGGCGGCGCGACTCTGGCGGCCGGCGGTGAGAAAGTGAAGGGTCCGGGTGGCGGCTGCTATGTGGCGCCTACGCTCTTTACCGGCGTTCGCAATGACATGCGCATCGCCCAAGAGGAGATCTTTGGCCCGGTTCTCAGCGCGATCTCCTTCAAGGACGAAGCCGAAGCTCTCGAGATCGCTAATGACACCAAATACGGACTGACTGGCTATCTCTGGACCTCCGACGTTACACGCGCTTTCCGTTTTTC
>CALRZK010000300.1:0-5125 GCA_943372615.1 Bradyrhizobium ivorense
TAGTTCACCTTGCGGATCGTGCGCGGGTCCATGCCGATCTGGCGCGCAGCGGCATCGAGCAGGCGCTCCATGATGAACACCGCTTCCGGACGACCCGCGCCGCGATAGGCGCCGACCGGTGCGGTGTTGGTCATTACGGCCTTGATCTCGTAATGCACGTCCGGCACGTCATAGACGCTGGTCTGCACGAACGGCCCGAGCACCAGCGGAATGATCACGCCGGTGCCAGAGAGATACGCGCCGGTGCCGCCGAGCGACTTCACGCGATAGGCCTGGATGCGGCCCTTGGCATCGAGCGCGAGTTCAGCGGTGGACGTCAGATCACGGCCATGGGTGCCGCCGACGAAATCGTCGGTGCGATCGCCGCGCCAGCGGATCTTCTTGCCGAGTTTCACCGCCGCATAGGCGACGATGCCGTCTTCCGGATAAAGGCTGGTCTTCTGCCCGAAACCGCCGCCGATATCGCCGACCACGAGACGGATGGAATCCTTCGGCCGCTTCAGGATCGCGTCGGCAATGATGTCGCGCGTCGCCATTGGCGTCTGCGACTGCACATAGACGGTGAGACGACCGGTTTTCTTGTCCACTTCAGCGATGGTGCTGCGCGGCTCCATCGCCGACGGCACGAGGCGCTGGCTGACGATATCGAGGGACACCGTATGCTTGGCGTTCGCGAAGATCGCCTCGATCTTGGCGGCATCGCCGTAGCTCATGGAGGCCGCGATATTGTCCGGCGCTTCCGACCAGATCGCCGGCGCACCATCGGCAATGGCCGCAACGGGATCGACCACCGCCGGCAGCACGTCGTATTCGACCTCGACCGCTTCCGCGGCCAGCTGCGCCTGAATGCGCGACGTCGCAATTACCACCGCCACGCCTTCGCCGGCATAGCGCACCGCTTCATGCGCCAAAAGCCGTCGCGGCGGGAATTTCATTTCGGAGCCATCGGGGCGCTTGAAAATGTTCAGTGTCGGCAGCGTGCCGACATCATCGGCGACGAGATCCGCGCCGGTGATGATCGCCTGCACACCCGGCATCGCCTTGGCGGCTTCGACATCCACTGAAACGATCTTGGCATGGGCATGCGGCGAGCGCAGCACATGCAGCCACAGCGCGCCGTCTTCCGGCTTGTCGTCGATGAAATGGCCTTGCCCAGTAAGGAGACGCTGATCTTCGAGGCGCTTGGGAGACAGACCGGCGCCGAAACGCAGGTTCGCAGGCAGAATGTTCATCAGGCGTCCTTGGGTGGGCCGTTCGGCGAGTTGGCCGAACCTTGCCCGAAAAACCCATGCGCGCCAACCGCATTGCGGCAGGCCAGAACGCCGCGATTTGCATGCGTAATACTATTACATTTCAGCTTGTAGGGTGGGCAAAGCGAAGCGTGCCCACCTTTACCAGCTGCGCACTTGATGGTGGGCACGCTTCGCTTTGCCCACCCTACAGAACGTAAGCGATGCGCTACTCCATCTCTGCCAGCACGCGCGCGATCACCTTGCGCTCGTCGGCGGTCAAAGCCGGCTGCGGCGGCACGGGATCGCCGACATCATAGCCTTGAATCACAAGCCCGGCCTTGATGCAGGCTGCTAGATTGTAGCGCGCAAAGGCTTCGTTGATGCCCCACAGCTTCCGCTGCAGCACCATGGCCTCATCCCAGCGCTGCGCCTTGCACAGGTCATAAAGCCGCACACTCTGCTTCGGCACCACGCAAGCCGGCCCGGCCATCCAGCCGACACCGCCGATCAGCATGACGGCAGCCGGAATATGGGCCGAGGCCGCAAACACGCTGAGCTTGTCGCCGCACCGGTTCATGATCGACAGCAGCCGCCCCGTATTGGTCGAGGCGTCCTTGATGTAATTGATACGCGGATGTACG
Source organism: Bradyrhizobium ivorense (assembly GCA_943372615.1). Lineage (GTDB taxonomy): Bacteria > Pseudomonadota > Alphaproteobacteria > Rhizobiales > Xanthobacteraceae > Tardiphaga > Tardiphaga ivorense_A. The sequence continues at coordinate 1,874 of CALRZK010000300.1, forward strand.
GCGAGCCGCGCCACCACATCCAGCGTCAAGTCCGAGCGCTGGAATTGCGGATTGGTGTAGATCACCACCGGGATGTCGACGGCATCGGCGATGGCGCGGAAATAGGATTCGATCTGCGCATCCTTGAGCGGGAAATAGGCTTCGAGGATCGCCAGAATGCCGTTGGCGCCGAGCTTCTGATAGGACTTTGCCTGCGCCACCGCATCCGCGGTCGATGTCGAGGCGACACCAGCAACAACAGGCACACGTCCATTCGCAGCCTCGATGGTGGTCTGCACCACGGAACGGCGCTGCTCGCGATTGAGATAGGCGAATTCACCGGTAGAGCCGAGCGGCGTCAATCCATGCACGCCCGATTTGATGAGATCATCGCACAGCCGCCCCAGAACATCGGTGCGGATGCGGCCTTCGGCATCCGTGGGCGACACGAGATAGGGAAACACGCCGTGAAAATCGGCCATGCGACTATTCTTTCGGTTTGAAATCCTCAATCACGCGCAGCAAAACGCGCGCGCTCGCATCGATATCGGCCTCATCCACATGCTCGGCCGGATGATGACTGATGCCGCCGCGACAGCGCACGAATAACATCGCGATATCGGCAATGTCGATCATCGCCATGCCATCATGGCCCGCACCACTCGGTAATGTGAACACGCGATGGCCTTCTGCAGCGATCGCCGCGCCAATCTGGTTCTGCAGCCACGGCGCACATGGCGCGGTGCGGTTCTCATGCGTGACATCGATTTGCAGCGCCAACCCACGTTGCGTCGCGATCGTCTCCACGGCACGTCGGATTTCGGCGACGGCCGCGTTGCGATGGTCGTCGGTGGGCGCGCGGATATCGAGCGTGAAGGATGCCAGCCCCGGAATCACATTGCCGGCGCCCGGCGCCGCGTTGATCACGCCGACAGTGCCGACCAAACCGCTTTGATCCGCACGGCACAGCGTCTCCACCGCCACAATACACGCCGCGGCGCCAGCCAGAGCATCGCGGCGCAGCGCCATCGGCACGGTGCCGGCATGGCCGGCCATGCCGCGCAGTTCGACAGCAAGCCGCGTCGCGCCGGCGATCGCGGTGACGACACCGACCGGCAGTGCCTCGGCTTCAAGCACCGGCCCCTGTTCGATATGCAGTTCGAGATAGGCCAGCAATTCGCCCGGCCGGCGCGCGGCACTGCCGATGCGATCCGGATCGAGCCCGAACAAAACCATCGCATCGCGCATGCTAACGTCATCGCGGTCGCGACTCGCCAGGGCGGCCGCGACGAAGGTGCCTGCAACAGCACGGCTGCCAAGCAGGGTCGAGGCAAAGCGTGTGCCCTCCTCGTCGGCGAAGGCAACAATCTCGATGGCGAAAGGCAGTTTGACGCCGCGACGATGGAGATCGCCGATACAGGCGATCGCTGTGACAATGCCAAGCGGGCCGTCCCATTTTCCGGCATCCCGCACAGTGTCGTAGTGCGAGCCGAGCATCAGGCACGGCAGGCCCGGCGACGTGCCTCCATAGCGCCCGCAAACATTGCCGATCGCATCCATGCGCGCCGACATACCGGCGGCACGCATCCACTCCATCAGCAAATCCGCGGCAGCGCGCAGCTCCTTCGACAGGAACACCCGCGTGAGATTGTCCGGCGTCTCGGAGATCGCAGCAAGGGCTTCGATCTTTTCGACAATCTCGCCCCCCAGCGATCCACCTGCATCCGTCATCTTATCGTCCGATATCATGGGCATCCGCGGCGAGATGCTTCAGATGCGCATGCCAGTGTTCTGCGATCTGCAGGCGTGTCGGCACCCAGACGTTCTCATGCCCCATGATGTAATCAAGAAAGCGCATCAGCGACGCCGCACGGCCGGGCCGGCCGACAAGCCGGCAATGCAGGCCCACGGTCATCATCTTCGGCGCTGTCGCACCTTCCGCATACAGCACATCGAACCCGTCCTTCAGATAGGAGAAGAACTGCTCGCCATTTGCAAAACCTTGCGGATTGATAAATCTCATGTCGTTATTGTCGAGCGTATAGGGAATGATGAGCTGCGGCTCGCGTGGTCCCTTGATCCAGTAAGGCAAATCATCCGCATAGCTGTCGCAGAGATACTGGAAGCCACCGATCTCCATCAGCAGCCGCAGCGTGTTGCTGGAGCTGCGGCCGGTGTACCAGCCGGTCGGCCGCGATCCCGTCGCTTCCGTATGGACGCGGATCGCCTCCATGATCTCGGCGCGCTCGCGCGTCGCGTCCATGTCCTTGTGCTCGATCCATTTGAGACTGTGGCTGGCGATATCCCATTTCGCCTCCAGCATGGCGGCAACGATTTCGGGATTGCGCTGAAGCGCCGTCGCCACGCCGAACACCGTGGTCGGCAATCCACGTTCGGTGAACATGCGAAACAGCCGCCAGAAGCCGGCGCGCGAGCCATATTCGAACATGCTCTCGATATTGGCATGGCGCTGGCCCGGCCAAGGCTGCGCGCCCAGCACATCGGAGAGAAACGCCTCCGACGCATCGTCGCCATGCAGAATGTTGTTCTCGCCGCCTTCTTCAAAATTGACGACGAATTGCACGGCCACGCGCGCGCCGCCCGGCCATTTCGGATCGGGCGGATTGCGGCCGTAGCCGCGCAGATCGCGCGGATAGTCGCTCATCAGTCGACGAGCTCGATGCGGACCTTCTGCGCGCCCTTCCACAGCACCGTCTTGCCCATCTCCTTGAGCTTATCCAGGTTCGAGGTGATGGTGATGAAGTGATTGCCGGCGAGCTGGCCCATCTTGCTGGCGAAATGCACGCCGCTATAGGCGAGCAAGATTTCGGTCTCGCTGATGCCGCCGGGATAGAGGATCATGTGGCCCGGCGCCGGAAACGAGGTGTGGTTTTCGTAAGCAACGCCGAAGTCGAGATCGCCGAGCGGCATCCACACGCCCTCGCCGCTCCAGCGCACATGGATCGCCTGGCTGTCGAACGGCATCGCCTTCTTGAAGGCAGCGACGGTCAAGGGCGCATCGGCTTCCTCGAATTTCGCATCGAAGGTGAAGTCGCCGATATGGACTTTGAGCTGGCTCATGCATGTCTCGCGAATGGGAAGTGGATGTGTGGGACCAGTGTGCAGGTGGGATGGGAAGAAGCAAGGGTGGACACGCCGCGGCCGATGGTCTCCTTCCCTCCGAACTCAGGGCCGTAGGATGGGTTGAGCGCAGCGAAAACCCATCACTCGTCCGCGCGGCTGGCTCGGTAGATGGGTTATCGCTTCGGCGCT
>CALRZK010000301.1:0-5108 GCA_943372615.1 Bradyrhizobium ivorense
TGAAGGTGGGCACGCTGCGCTTTGCCCACCCTACAGACCAATGTCCGCGCGTCGATACCAACATTACCATTGCAAACAAACCGATCACGCCGACAACGACCCCGAACACGAACGGCCAGAAGCGACTGCGCTGCCTCACCACTGGCGCCGCCTTCGCCTCCGGCGGCGGAACCGCAGTCGCCAATGCATGTTCGCGTTCGACCATGCGGCGCGCGATGTAGTCGGTCACCGCTTTCACCATCGCCGGGACATCATGCGATTCGGCCAGCACCTTGCGGCCGAAGCGGCTGTCCTGCACGAGGCGATAGCTGCGCTTGTCGCGCCCCATGACCACATGGGCGATCATGTCGATCCACAGCCGCGGCGTGTCGCCCTGGCTGATGCCGCGATCGAACAATTCGATGTCATGAGGAATCTCGTTGAAGACGGGATCGAGCGCCTCGTTGAGGATCTCGAGCCGGGCTACTTCGGCATCGCGGAGATCGACGACGACGCCGGTGCGGTCGGCCGCCTCGATCCGGGCCTGACGGAGGGCGTCGCGCAGCCGCTTCGGCTGTGCGTCATTGGCTGCATTGTTCACGCCGCTTGCCACCATTCGCACTCCGTCTCACGCTGCCGCACCACGCGGATTAACCTACCAGTAACCATGGGCGGCCGAAAGGCCGTTAGTTTCCAGAGGCTTGCTGTGGGCTGGGTACACACGCGAAACGGCCCCATCCGGTTGGGCCGGATGGGGGGCCACTCGCGACTCGAACGTTTCCCGTGAGGCTGGGCTGCGGCGCTCTTTGGGGCAAGCCGCGAGCTTAGAGATCAGGCGACCTGGCGGCTCGGCTCTTCCACGATGGAGAAGCGGACGCCGGCGCGATGGCGGTTTTCTTCCGACACCGTCTTCCAGGCTTCCTCAGCCTGCTTGCGGGTCTTGAACGGGCCCTGCACCTGGGCAGAACCCTCGACCAGCTTGTGGAAGTTCATCGAACCGAACTCGCCGCCGATGACCCAGAAATTGCTACCCTGTGACATGTCGTTCTCCTCGTATTTCTCTTACATTCGTGACATGCGCGCTGCAGCCACCGTGTGAAGAGATAACGACAACCCATCGAAATCGCCAGATGCCTTGTGTTTGAATGGTGATGCGATGTAACATCACCACTTGTCACAAATGTCATAATGTCACGATTGTAAAGAATGGCAGCCGAGACCAACAAGAAGCTGTTCGTGGGCCCCCGTTTCCGGCGGATTCGGCAGCAGCTTGGCCTGTCGCAGACCCAGATGGCCGAAGGACTGGGCATTTCACCCAGCTACATCAACCTGATCGAGCGCAACCAGCGGCCGGTGACAGCGCAGCTGCTGCTGCGACTGGCAGAAACCTACGACCTCGACCGGCGCGATCTCGCCACCGCCGATGAGGATCGCTACTTCGCGGAGCTCAACGAGATTTTTTCCGATCCGCTGTTTCGGCAGATCGATCTGCCGAAACAGGAGCTTCGCGATCTTGCGGAGCTGTGTCCCGGCGTCACGCATTCGCTGCAGCGGCTTTATGCGGCCTACACCGAAGCGCGGCGCGGCGAGACGATGGTGGCGGCGCAGATGGCCGATCGCCATGACGGCGCATCCTATGAAGGCAATCCGATCGAGCGCGTGCGCGACCTGATCGAGGCCAACCGGAATTATTTTCCAGAGCTGGAAACGGCGGCGGAGACTCTGCGCGACGAGATCAATGTGCCGTCGCAGGATTTGTTTGCGGCGCTGAGCGCGCGGTTGCGCGACAAATATTCCATCGTCACGCGCATCATGCCCGTGGATGTGATGCGCGAGACGCTGCGGCGGTTCGACCGGCACCGGCGGCAATTGCTGATTTCAGAAATGGTCGATGCGCCCGGCCGCGCGTTTCAAGTCGCGTTCCAGATCGGGCTGGTGGAATGTTCATCGCATTTCGAAAGCATTGTCGGCCGCGCCGGCCCGCTCGCCGATACACAGCGGCGGCTCTATCGCATCACGCTCGCCAATTACTACGCGGCCGCCGTCCTGATGCCTTACGCGGCTTTCCACGCGGCTGCGGAGGCGCTGAGCTATGACATGCAGGTGCTCGGCCAGCGCTTCAATGTCGGCTTCGAGCCGATCTGCCACCGTCTCACCACGCTGCAGCGGCCGAATGCGCGCGGCGTGCCGTTCTTCATGCTGCGCGTGGACAATGCCGGCAATGTCTCGAAGCGGTTTTCGTCGGGCACGTTTCCGTTCTCGAAGTTCGGCGGCACCTGCCCGCTGTGGAATGTGCATTCCACCTTCGACACGCCGGACCGCCTGCTGCAGCAGGTCATCGAGCTACCCGATGGAAACCGCTATTTCTCCATCGCGCAGACGCTGCGGCGATCACCGGCACCGCACCCGCACCCACAGCCGCGCTTTGCCATCGGCCTCGGCTGTGAGATCCGCCATGCCAGCAAGCTGGTTTATTCGGCGGGACTGGATCTGGAAAAAGTTGAGGGCACACCGATCGGCGTGAACTGCCGATTATGCGAGCGGGAGAATTGCAGCCAGCGTGCAGAGCCGCCGATCACGCGGACGCTAATCCTGGATGAGAACACGCGGCGTGTATCGAGCTTTGCTTTCAGCAATGCGCGAGAGCTGTAGGACAGCTTTGTTCAGCGAGGATCGTGACCGATCGCTTGCACTGCCTCGCGTCCCACATCCACCACACGCTTGTAACCGCACAGCGCCAGAGTGACGTCCAGCTCTCGCGCGAGAATATCGATCGCCTTGGCGGCGCCGGCTTTGCCGGCCGCCCCTACGCCCCACGCATAGGGGCGGCCGATGAGGCAGCTCTTCGCTCCCAATGCGAGTGCGCGCATGATGTCCGTACCGGTGCGGATACCGCCGTCGAACATGATCTCGATCTCGGACCCCACCGCATCGGCGATCCCCGGCAGGATCGAGATCGACGATGACGCCCCATCGAGCTGACGCCCGCCATGGTTCGATACCACGATCGCATCGGCACCGGATTCTGAGGCGCGCTTCGCGTCTTCAATGTCGAGAATGCCCTTCAAGATCAATTTGCCGGGCCACAGGCTTTTGACCCATGCGATGTCATCCCAGCTCAGCGCCTGGTCGAACTGCGTGGCCGTCCATTGCGCCAGCGATGTCACATCCTCCATGCCTTTCACGTGACCGGCCAGATTACCGAAGGTTCGGCTCTTGCCCTGCAGCACGCTGGCGATCCATGCCGGCTTGGTCGCCATATCGAGAATGTTGCCGAGGCGGATTTCAGGCGGCACTGACAGGCCATTGCGCACATCGCAATGGCGCTGCCCGAGCACCTGAAGATCGACCGTCAGAACGAGCGCACTGCAATTGGCCGCCCGCGCGCGACCGATCAGGTCGGCCACGAAGCCGCGATCGCGCATCACATAGAGCTGAAACCAGAATGGTTTTCCCGTCGCCTCAGCGACCTGCTCGATGGAGCAGATCGACATGGTGCTGAGCGTATAAGGGATACCGGCGTCGGCTGCCGCCTGCGCGGCAAGGATCTCGCCATTGCCACGCTGCAATCCCGTCAAGGCGACGGGCGCCAGCGCGATCGGTAATGGCACCTGCGCGCCAAGGATCGTGGTGCTGAGGTCTCGTCCAGCCATATCGACGAGAACGCGCTGACGCAGCTTGATGGACCGGAAGTCATCAAGATTGGCGCGGAGCGCTTCCTCTTCATAAGAACCGGCGCAAACATATTGGAAGAATGCACGGGGCACCCGGCGCGAGGCAAGGCGATGCAAATCCGCAATATTTGCGACATTCTTCATCTGTCAGATTCCTGAAGCGCAGCGCGACAATCGATCGCGTCTCGCCAAATAACTTTCCATCCCCTACCGGATTTGTAAATGTACTGACAGGTATACTTAAGAGACAGTTCGCCATGCGCATGAGAACCGCCGAGACGGAAGCTCGCATTGTCGAAGCGGCCTATGAATGCTTCTGGCGTTCAGGCTTTGCCCGAACCAGCGTCGATGGCATTGCCGAACGCGCCAAGGTCACCAAGCGGACGATCTACGGATATTTTCGCAGCAAGGACGATCTGCTCGCCGCCGTCCTGGCGCATTATCGTGAGCTTGCCGCCGAAAGGCTGAAACGCATCGGAGACCGGATGCCGGCCGACCGGGACGGTCTGATCGATTCTTACTTCAACCAACTGATGGGCTGGGCGAGCACGACGCCGCGCTGGTCTGGCTCGGGCTTTACGCGCCTGGTCGTCGAACTGGCGGACCTGCCCGGCCATCCCGCACGCGCCATTGCCAAACGGGCAAAAGCGGAAACCGAGGCCTGGCTCGCCAGGAAACTGGCGAATGCAGGAGTACCGAAGCCACAACAGCGCGCAAGGGAGATCGCACTTCTGACGGAGGGGGCGATGTCCTTGACGCTGATCCATGGCGGGCGCGCCTACATCGAAGCTGCCGCACAGGCCGCCAAACATCTGGTCAAACAGAAATAGCCGGCCCCTCCGTCATGGCCGGGCTTGACCCGATCATCCATCTTGATGGTTAGTGTGTGCGGCGAAGATGGATGCTCGGGCCTTCGCCACGCCGAAGGGGCTTCGGCCCCGCAGGCGGGTCAAGGCCGGGCATGACATGCGGGGAGCGGAATGCCTGGACCTCTGACGATTGGACGATGCGCTGCGGTTTTCGTCGCAGGTTTCCTGGCTCTCACCTCCCCCGCCTCCGCTCAACGCGGCGCGTCCTGCCATAACGGCCAGAGCTTCGATCAATTCCTCGCCGGGCTGAAGCAGCAGGCCGTTGCTGCCGGCGTCTCGCAGCGCGCGATGGCGGAAGCCGCGCCTCACCTCGTCTACGACCAGGGCATCGTCAATCGCGACCGCGGGCAAAAGGTGTTCGGGCAGCTGTTCACGCAGTTCGCCGGCCGCATGGCGGCTGATTATCGGATGCAGAACGGGCAGCTCAAGATCAAGCAGCACGCCGCTGCCTTCGCGCGCGCCGAGAAGGAATATGGCGTGCCGCCCGCTGTGATCGCGGCATTCTGGGCGCTCGAAAGCGACTTCGGCGTGCAGATGGGCAATCTGCAAACGCTGCGCTCGCTGGTGTCGCTGGCCTATGACTGCC
>CALRZK010000302.1:0-5103 GCA_943372615.1 Bradyrhizobium ivorense
CTGCAGCTAAGCTCCTCCGAATGCGCCATATTTTCGCGTGTCAGCGATTCCGTGCCGCCTGGGCGATCTCCTGCAGCCGCCGCTTTTCGTCCTCTGTCAGCGCCTCGCTCTGCTCCTGATTCAGCGCTCCATTGCCGACCAGCTGGATCACGCTGTTGGTGTTGTAGCTACGTCGGCTATCCCTCTCCTTGCGCTCCTCGTCCTCCGACGGGCCCTGACTATTGCCCCCGCCATAACCCAGACCCTCAACGATACTGACGGATGGTCTTTCGTTCGGTCCGCTCTGCGTTGCGTCCTTGACTGCGTCCGCGGCCGCCTTGTCCTTGGTCTCGACACCCAAGCTGACAGGCGCAGCAACCACCTTCGGCACGCCTCTGGTCTCGCCACCGACCTTGATGTTCTCGGCATTGAGAACGAACATCGCAGCCACGGTGAAATTGCCGCTCACACGAATGCCGGCGTCACCGGCGTTGACCGTGCCGCGCGGTGCAATCAGCGTCACGTCACCGGGCTTCACACCGCTGAAGCCAATAATGGTGCCGATTCCGCTGCCGCTCATATCGGCGGTTTCCTGAACGGTTGTGACACCATCGACATCGGTTGAGATCACCGGCGCTGCAGCCACGCGCGTCGTTTTGGCGCCGCGACCGGCGTCGATGTCACCCAGTGTCGACCAGATCGTCTCATCGCCGCCGGAGAATGTGAGCACGCGAGAGCGGTTCACAATGACATCGTTGCGCGCGAAAATATTGATGTCGCCGGCGCCCAAAGCGACGGCACCGTCCCCATTGGGGACCACCTGCCCTAGGGCAGCCACTTGCAGACCGCCGCCGGGCGTCAGCGTCTCGATATCGCCGCCGGCCATGGTGCGGAAATGCGCACTGCCGGTCTGGATATTGCCTTTCCAGCCATCGCCGGGGAACAAGGCCTCGATGGCGCTATAACCACGTCGATAGCCACCATTGCGAGGACGGCCATCGACCAGTATGTTCTGGTCGTCGCCCGCCGCCTTTAGCTCCTGACTGAACACCTGACGCAGGAAACGCTGCTGGGTAATCGCTGGCAAGGCCCGGAAGCGCGTCCAGGCATCGAGCGGCGCGAGCTTGTCGCCGGTGATCCCCCGCATGAACGAGACCAGTCCGATACGTGTCTGATGCTCGCCTTCGCTACGGATCTCGAACCCATCGGTGAGATAGATCGGCAGCATGACGCCATCGACCATCATCTTGAGATAGGCTGGCATCGCAGCGACATTGGACGGATCGAGATAAGCAGAGAGTATGGCCTCATAGGATGGTTGCTTGCCGTGCAGGCCGGCGATCACCGAGATCGCGGCACCATCGTCCGGCAAGCCCACAATCTGCGCCGTGGGATCCGGGATGTTCTTCTCTGACTCCGGGTTGTTGCGATCGCGCCTGTTGTAATTGTCGTAATTGCCGCGGCTATAGATCTTGAAGCTTCGCGCATAGACGTCGCGGCCGGCGACGACGGAGATCGCGCCCGCCCCCTGGATATCGATTGTCCCGCCGATCACATCGTTGCCGGCTTCGAGCAGCGACACATCCGAGCGATGAACATTGCGCAAATTATAATCGATGTCTCGAATATCCGTGCCAGCGCGGAACCAGGTCTGTTCGTTGGTGCGCACCTGACCAAGCCGGATGATTGCGCCATCGCGCATCCATGATCCCTTGATCGAGCCGCTCAAGGCATAAATGCGGCTGGGCTCATAGTCATTCGCATTGACGAGATGCGCAGGATTGCGAACGGAATCGAGATAAGCCTTCAACGTCGGCGCAGCCCATTCGTCTTCCGGGTCAGTGTCCAAGCCCGCGAATCTATTCGCAAGCATCGCATGGAAGCCGCTTGCTGTCCGAGTCTGGAAATCGGGTGATGTGTCCTTGTTCTTGAAATTGATGCCCGTCGTGTAACCGTTACTGTCATCGTAGCCACCGCCGCCCACCGGACGGAAGTATGAGGGCATCATCTCCAGATTGGAGCGCGACATGACGATCTCGCCGAGCGAGACATCGTTGGCGGACAGAATTTGCAGTTCGGTCTTACGACCGGGCGCAGTAAAGAACCGGCTGAGATTGGTCACCGACCCATTGAGCGCAGCGATGCGCGTCATGGCAGGATAGAGATTGGTCGCAAGCAGGCCAACCACGGAGTAGTTCGAGGACTCATCACTCGTTCCGCCCACGACCACATCCTTGGAGAGATAGCGTCCTTGATTGACGAGTGTGATGTCGCCGCCGACCGACGACAGCGTCAGCGCGCTGTGATCGCCGTAGCCTGACATATGCGCATTGTAGACGTCTTCGCCGCCGATTTCCCCGGGCTTGTGCCATGTCGTATCCGAGTTCAGCAGCATCGGATCCATCACCGTCTGCAGTCGCAAGTCGCCGGCGGTACGTACCGTCATCGGCGCGTCGCCCAGTGCCAGAACCGGCGCAATGGCATAGGTGTTAAGCACGGAACGGCCGATGGCGAATTCACCGGCGGAAATCTCACCCGCCCCCCGCGCCACATAGTAGTAGCCAGCCCGGACTGCGCCGCCGGCAGTCACCTGCAGCAGACCGCCATTACGTATGTCGAGGTCTTTCGTCTCGCCGATGCTCCGCCCGCCATGAACACGCCCGATGGTTGGCACGGCGACCAGCATATTGATGAGGTCGCCGCCCGTGCTCACCGAGGCGTTGCCGCCGCCAAGCGCACCGACGCCCTGCGCAAACTTGCCGTAGTCAATCCACCACGAGCTTTGACGACCCGGAAGATAGGTGAAATCATCACGGGTGGAGCCCGTTTTCTTCAGCCATTCGATGAAAAGCTGGTTGTCGTTCGGATCTGCCGGCAGCGCCGCACTTGCGCTATTCTGCGCTGCGATGCGCAGATTGCCGCCCTGGATGCCGTAGATCGCCCCCGCCGGTGTATCGAAATCGGCATAGGTCGTCATGTCGCGACGACCCGCCGTGTAGATGGTCGACTCATAATGCGCGAGTAAAAGATCGCGACCGGCGGCGACATCGATATCCCCGGTGCCAGTGCGAACCAGTTTACCTGTATTGGTGTCGCCCACGATGATCGAGCCGCTCGCCGGCGCCAGCGCCGGCAGCGGGCTGAGAGTCATGGCACTCGCCGATGTGAGATCCGCCCCCGACACAAGGCGTAAGCTCCATGACGCCTTATCCTCCAGCACGCCAGAGCGATCTGCCGCCGAAAAGCCGTCGCTAATATTGCCGAGAATAGTGAGATTGCCGCCCGCTCGCAGCGTCAGGCTCCCCATCCGCGTGGATTGGTCGAAGTCCCGCGCCAGATCCCAATCGGTCTCCGCGACGAGATCGCCAGCGCTCCAGATTTCGATCCCGGGCATGATAGCGACGCGGCCGGCATTGAGACGCGCGGCAATCGTGCCAGTATGGCTCGCAAATGTGTTCGCGGCAGCAACCGCAGCGGCGCGAACTGCGTCGACCGAACCCGTAGCACTCTCGTGCCGGCTCACGCCTTCCAGAACACTGGAGCGCGCACCGACGATATCGGCATTCAAATTGACGACGAGGATCTCGTCATGACGCGCCGCATCTTGCAACGCCCGGAAACGGACCTGCCCGCCATCCGCGCCTGCGACGTCGATCCTGCCGCCGCGGATGTCGAGTTGTCCTCCACTCGCTTCCAGGGTGACGCGGCCGCCGCCGAACTCGCCGGTCGCACCAGCTTGCAATAATGCGGCGTCGAGCATTGTCAGGCCGTTGCCGGCGCTGATCGAGATCCGGCCGCCGAATTCCGACCGCGCATCGATGTTGCCGGCGAGCGTGACCGCGCCCCGATCGGCAACCAGCGTGAAATCTTCAACGCGTGTCGCGCCGTCGATCAACACATTGCCCGAACGCACCCGGATCTGGCGGGAGGCCGAGAAACCCGCGACGTTCAAGGTGTGGCTGAGCTCCGCAAAATTCGTCAGATTCGCAATATCGAGAATGAAGGAGCCGCCCTTGCCGCCGCGCCCAGCCGTTGCACTGATCGCGCCGTCAAGCGTGACAGTGCCTCCGTTCGACGCCGTGAGAGACAGGTTTCCTGCACGACCACCACCGGGGGTAGCCGCAAGATTGAGCGTGGCACCCGCCCCCACAACCACCGATCCGACGGCGGTGATCGAGATGCTCCCGGCGTCTGCAAATTGCGCGACATCGAAGAACTGCTTCTGAAAGCCGCCGACATCGATCTGCGCACCGGCTCCAATGACCACACCGCCATTGGTCGCCGTCATGTTCACCTTGCCGCCGAGGGCCACGATGCGACCACCGAGTTCGACATGTGATCCCGTGAAGGCAAAGCGCGTTCCGAGGCTTGCCTCCGGACGATCGACCTCAGAACTGCCGCCGCCAAGAATACGTAGTCCATTCTGCGTCTCGACAGACTGCGAGGCTCCGCTACGGCCAGTCACAACCGGGCTCATCAACGTCACTGCAGCCGCGCCCGCAATGATCGCTCCGGTGCCCTCGCCGGTAATCTGGCGGTTCGCCGTCAAGGTGACGGTGTCGAAGCCGCGCAGCGCCTTGGTGCCGCCGCCGAGCACGATCTCATCGGCCGTCAATGCGAACTGCCCGTGGCCAAACGGCCCTGTGGCTACGAAAGCGCCTGAGCTGTTTTCCAGCGCGACGGAACCGCCGGTGACGGCGATCAGTCCGTTGCCGTAGCCCACGATTCCAGCCGCATCGAAGGCAACCGACTTCAAACCAGCATGACCAAGATCGATAGACGTATAAAAATCCATCGTGCTGTAGCTGCGGAGAGTCAGCGCATCCGTTCTGGAGAGTTGTGCCAGCGAGGCTGCGTCGAGGATCAGGCCGCTGCTGCCGCCGCCGAAGCTAATCCGGCCGCTGGACAGCGCCAGCGCCGAGCCCGACAGATTGGCGCTGCCGGCAACCACCGTATCGCGCGTCGCGTCGATCAGAAGCGCATTGCCGCCCGCAAGTGTCGCATTGGCGCCGACCTTGACGACACCGGTAGCCGTCGTATCGACATTCTGACGCAGCACCTTCACTGCTCGGCCTGTCGATAGCCGGATCAAAGCGCCATAATCGCGCGCCGGCGTGAGCACCA
>CALRZK010000303.1:0-5095 GCA_943372615.1 Bradyrhizobium ivorense
GGCGGTGACAGCTCGATCGGACGCGGCTCGAGCCGGCCATAGACATAGACCTGCTTGTGGGTGGTCGAGCCATAGCGGCTATAGACCTTCATCGCCTTCACGGCCGCGGCTTCCATCGCATGCAGGATCTGTCCCTGCAGCTTGCCGCCGCCGGTGGCGTCGAAGGCGATGGTGGCGCCGGTGGCTTCCAGCGCGGCGACGAGATCCTCGAAGAAGCTCGGTGCCGTGGTGTTGACGACATATTTTGCGCCGATGTCGCGCAGGATTTTCTCCTGGGCTTCGCTGCGCACGATATTGACGAGATCGATGCCGTCCTTCTGGCAGATCTTGTTGAGCATCTGGCCAAGATTGGACGCGGCGGCCGTGTGGACCAGCGCCTTGTGCCCTTCCCGCTTCATGGTCTCCGTCATGCCGAGCGAGGTGAGCGGATTGACGAAACAGGATGCGCCCTCTTCCGCCGTCGTGCCTTCCGGCAGCAGCATGACTTCCTTGGCCTTGATGACGCGATACTGGGCGTACATGGCGCCGCCGATCATCGCGACGGTCTTGCCGAGGAGTGCCTGCGCGCCATCGGATGAACCGGCTTTCACCACCGTGCCCGCGCCTTCATTGCCGACAGCCATGGACTCGTCGAGACGGCCGGCCATGGCCTTGAGATTGGCCTGCGCGACAGAGGCCGAGACAACGGCAGATGCGCCCGAGCCCGTCACCTTGGCCGTCGCCGGATCCGCCGCGCCGAGCAGCAGCCCGAGGTCGGATGGATTGATGGGGGAAGCCTCAACGCGCACCACGATTTCATCGGCACCGGGCGCCGGGATCGTCACCTGCTGGAGCGAGATTTCGAGTTCGCCGCTGCTCTTGATCAGCGATCGCAGTTCAAGTCCGGTGGTGATGTCCGCAGTCATGATGATCTCCCCAGATATTGCCGTTGTAGCCCGGATAGAGCGAAGCGCAATCCGGGGACCGGCGTTTCAATTATGCTTGCTGTTCCTGGATTTCGCTGCGCTCCATCCAGGCTACAGGTCTCAATAAATCCCCGGAATAATGCGCTTGGTCTCGCGCATATAGGCCCGGTAGTCGTCGCCGAATGCTTCGGTCAGCATCCGTTCCTCGTGATCGATGCGGGTGAAGAACAAGATCGCGATGGCGACCAGTCCGCTCAAAGCGGCCATGGCATTCGGCAACAGGAAGGCCTGCGCCAGCGCCCACAGCCAGAAGGACGAATACATCGGATGCCGGATCAGCCGATAGACGCCGCCGCGCACGATCTGGTGACTGTCGCGGATTTCGAGGCTCGCCGACCACTGCCGACCGAGATCCTTGTGCGAGCGGCGAAACAGCCAGAGCGACAGCACATAGACCAGCGCGCCGACCACGACGGCTGCATAATTGAGCTGGTAGTTGAGCGCCGCCGGCCAGCCCGATGCGAGCCAGATCGCCGGCACCACGACCAGACCGACGGTCGCGATGGCCAGCAGGATGCGCTCGCGGCTCCAGCCGACCGCTTTCACCGTCGCCGTCTTCCGCGCCTTGCGTGCATAGGGATAGCGGATGATGAACCAGGCAACGAGCCCGATCGCCCACACATAGATTCCGAGAAGTGACGCGGTCATGGTCGTCCGTTCAGGCCATCACGCAGCATTGACGGATGCCCCGGCCTGCGGTTGAGAGGAATTGCCGGGCGCCAGCAACGCGCCATCGGCGCCGAAGCGCGTGACACCGCCGCCGACCGCCGTGATCTCGTCGAAAGGCAGCGGGCCGCACAGGATCATGCAGTAGTCATAGGGCGCGCGCTGCTGGTTGCCCATCACCATCTGATAGTGAATGCGCATGAAGCTGAAGCGGTACCGCTTGAACTGCTCCATGCCCATCATGTCATGCATCTGGATGCGGCGGATATTCGGACGGCCGTCACTGCGTTCGCGGCTGACGCGCTTCAGCGTCACCGGATCGAAGCGGTAGAAACTGATCACGTCGTCACGGGCGTGATATTCGGCCCAGCGCACCGCCGGCGTATCGGCAACAAGCTTCGACGCCGCGCGCACGCTGGTGCCGGCAGGATGCAGCGCGAATTTCGGAATTGTCGCGCTCACGGTCAGCACGCAAATGGTCGGACCGTGCTTGGTCAGATCGGGATCGAGCTGGAGCGCCCGCGCCACCGTTTCCATCACCAGGGCCGCGCCGAGGCAGTGGCCGATGATGACGATTTCATCGACATCGGCTTTCTGAGCGCGCGCCACCAGCGTCTTCGCGAATTCATCGACGCGCGCCTTCATCTTCGGCCGCTGGCCATAGACGTATTGGCGCGAAAAGATCCAGTCGTCGAACACGTGATTGATCGGCTTGCGCCAACCGTAATGGTGCAGCAGTGCGGTGAAGACGGCAGCGGCAGCGATGACGCCGGCAATCCAGGCAGCCGCACCAGTCAAGCCCACCAGCCAGGTTAGGCCATAACCTACGATGGCGCCCGCCCCCGCAAAGGCAGCGATCCACAGATAGGAGAACAGGAAGAAGCCGGCATATTTCCAGCTTGAATAAAAGAAGCGGAACAGAGTCCCCGTCACCAGCCAGTTGCCCAGCGTGACGAGGGCCGCACCGAGACGCGACAGCATCCCGCGCGAATGATCCTCGTTGATGAGGTCATCCCAGCGCAGCATCTCGTAGGTGATGTCGGTCTTCCAATTCGGCCCCGACGCCTGCGCCGGCCATGAGGCGCTGACTTCGCGCGCATCTGGTGTCCCAAATGCGCTTCCGGTCACGCCCCAAGTCTTCTGAAACGTATCCAGCGATTTACGGAACCGCGCGAGTTGCGTGTCCGGCGAAATCGGATCGTAGCCGCCGATATGGAAGACGTGTCGCCGCGCGATCATCGCCCGTTCGCTCCCGATTGCATCTCGCTTGGTCATGGCCGCTGCATAGCAAATTCGCGGGGGCGCACAAACCGCCGCGACGGGCATCGGCCGGGCATCACGCAGGTTTTTGTCGCCCGTGGGTCACACAGAGCGGGTTTTGCAACTGCGCCCATCACAAATCGGGGAAACCATGCAGGAGCGTGATTGACGCGGCAGGTCGATGTCTGAACATGTCTGCATGTTTTTCCGTTCGAAAGAAGGCATGATGTCGATCGTTCTCAAGGACTTGCACCGGCCGTCGCGAATCTCGTCAGCGGCCGTTCTGCTGATTCTGTCGTCCCTCCTGCTCGCCACCTTCGCGAGTTCCACCACCGCCGATGCCGCCCCGCGCCGTCCCGGCCATGTCTATCTCTATCGCGGTATCATGAACGTGTTCTCGCTGGGCATGGACCAGATCGCCTACAAGCTGCAGGCAGTTGGCGTCGCCACGTCGGTGAGCAACCACACCATGTGGAGCAGCGAAGCCAATGACATGATCGCCAAGTGGCAGGCCGGTAATCGCGAGCCGATCATCCTGATGGGCCATTCGGCCGGCGCCGATGCAACGATCTCCGTCGCCCGCAAGCTGGCGCAGTACAACATCCCGGTGGCGCTGATCGTGAATTTCGATCCGGTCGCGCCGGATGCCGTCCCGAACAACGTCAAGCAGATCGTTAATTATTACGTGCCGGCCGGCTGGGGCCGCGCAGTGGCTGCCGGCGACAAGCGCTTCAAGGGCAAGCTCGCGAATGTGAACGAGAGCAGCACCACGAACCACTTCTCCATCGACAAGGATGACGGCCTGCAGCGCCAGGCCATCGCCCGCGTGCTTGCCGTGACCGGCGGCGGCATCCGCCGCAAGCCGGCCGCGCCAAAGGGGGCGCAGGTCTCGGCAGCGCCGCAGTAAGCACGGAGTTCCAATGTGATCGTGAAACGGCCGAGGCACCCGCCTCGGCCGTTTTGCTTTGCCGCTCGATCAGACCAGCAGCACGTCGTGCTGTGCCGGGATCTTGGTGATCTCGACGGGATCGGCGATCATGTCGTGCTGATCAGCCGCTACGGTGACCGGTTCGGCAGCAGGCAACGCGGCGGCGTCCGCCTGTGCGTTGACGCTCACCGGCTCACGCGCTGACGCAGGCGCAACCTCCGTCGTCGACGCGGCAAACACAAAAGTGTCGTTCGCCAGCGTGCCATCCTTGAACTTCATATATTCGACATTCATCAGATAGTCGGTGCCATCGCGCTGGGCGACAGTGTCCGCAACGATCGTTTGCGTCCCCTTCCGGCTGATCGTGTAGTCCTCGAATGAACCGGAAAACACGGCCGTATCGATCCCCGCCTCGCCATTGATGATGTCGTTGCCGATACCGCCAGCAATATAGTCGTCGCCAGCGCCCGCCCGCACCACGTCATTGTCGTTGTTGGCGCCGAAGAACCAGTCCCGATGCTTGGCGGTGTCGAAATTGATCGTGCGGACATAGAGATCGAAAGAACCGGGCGAACTCGGATTGGTGCTGTCCGCCGGCGTCAGTTCGACGCCGTTGACGGTGATATCCTTGAAATGCAGTGCCCGGCCCGGCGTCGAGTTCACGAGCTCGATGGCAAGGCTCGTCACCTGGGTGGGATTGTCGAAGGTGAATGTCTGGGTCTGATATTCGGACGGGTGGGACGCCGGGGTAAAGTCCCGGATGTCATTGATCGCCTGGCCATTGACGATCAGACGCGCCTGCGCGGCTTCGCCATTCACCACCGATCCATAGCCCGTCAGCGTCACCGTGGTGGAGGTCAGCCGTCCCGGCTCCGATGGGCCAGCAACGATGACGTCATTGCCGCCGCCAGCGTAGATCTCGTCATGACCGAGCCCGCCATAAATGATATCGCGCCCGGCGCCGCGATCGATGATGTCACCGATCGCCGATCCATATGTGGTCGTCTCCGGCAGATATCCGTTGCCGTGGAAATACTGATTGACCACCTGCTCCGCCGGCTTGTGCTGCGGCGAATAGCCGGTCTCGTTCTGCTGATTGCTGAGATCCCACTGCCAGAACTGCACGCCCTTCAGCCAAGTGCCGCCCTGCGTGCCCCAGACCTGCATGAAGGCGTTATAGGCATCGGCCTGTTCTGCTGCATCGGGCGGCGCCTTGGACGAGCCACCGCCGGGATTGATCGCGGTGCCGTCGATGCTGCGATAGCCGACCTCTGTC
>CALRZK010000304.1:0-5078 GCA_943372615.1 Bradyrhizobium ivorense
AAAGCAGACCAGCTGAATTTCCATCACCAAACAAGAAAACACCTACAGGAGTGCGTTATGCGTATCACGATTTCGAATTGGGCCGCGGCCATTGCCGTCGCGGCCGTCAGCGCGGCTGCATCGCCCGCCATGGCTGGCGGTGGCTACTACGGCGGCGGTTGCTCGCCTTGCGGCGGCTATAGCTATGGCTACACCGGCTATGAAGTGCTGCCGGATCCGACTCCGGTGACGCGTCAGTATTACTACGTCAATCAGGGCCCGACCTATGGTGGCCCCGGCCAGTTCGCGCCGGTCCCGACCTATCAGGAAACCGCCATCGGCTGGCGCGGCTATCCGCGCTATGACGGCGGCCCCTATGCCAATCCGTATAACCACTTCAGCTATGGCGTGAATTACGGCTACCGCACGGAGACCGCGGGGCCTGTCGTGTTCACGCCGCGTCTGCCTTATTATGCACGCCCGAGCTATCGCTACGGTTACAGCATGCAGCCGCGCGTGCGTTATGGCTATCGCAGCCATTACGGACATCGCTATGCCAAGCCGCGCGTGATCTACGGATCGCGTCACTACGGTCCGCGCCATGGTTATCACCATCAGTACCAGCGCCCGCTGCGCCGCGCTTACTGATCTGAGTGTAGCAAACATCAACACCCGCCTGCAGGACTGCAGGCGGGTGTTTTGCGTTCGCGCATGATCCCGAAAAGTGGATGCCGGTTTTCGGATCAGATCATGCGCGACAAAAAGAGTTAGTTCATCAAGCCGAGCTTGCTGGCGCCGATATAGAGCGCGAGCACGGCGGCATTGGAGACATTGAGGCTCTTGATCTCGCCGGGCATGTCGAGCCGCGCCACCACGCTGCAGGTCTCGCGCGTCAGCCGCCGCAGACCCTGGCCTTCGGCGCCGAGCACCAGGGCGAGGGGGGCGCTCAGCGGCACCGCGTTGATATTCTCCGCGCCTTCGCTGTCGAGGCCGACGGTCATGAAGCCGTTGTCGTTGAGCTGGTTCAGCGCGCGGGCGAGATTGGGCACCGCGATGATCGGCACCAGCTCCAGCGCGCCCGAGGCGGATTTCGCCAGCACGCCGGTGGCTTCCGGGCTGTGCCGATTGGTTGTGATGATTGCATTGACCTTGAAGGCCGCGGCCGAGCGCAGGATGGCGCCGACATTGTGCGGATCGGTGATCTGGTCGAGCACCAGCACCATTCCGTCCTGGGGCAGGTCCTCGAGATCGAGACCTTCCAGCGGCTCGACCTCGGCCAGCATGCCCTGATGCACGGCATCCGGGCCGAGCCGGCGATCGATTTCGTCCGGCCGCACCAGTTCAGGCGTCACCCGGGTGTCGATGTTGTCCTCGGCAAGGCGGCGGGCGGCGTTCTCGGTCAGCCACAGCTTGCGAATCGTCCGGTTCGGATTGGCCAGCGCCAGCGTGACCGGGTGCCAGCCATAGAGAATGGCCGGCCCGTCACCACCACCGCCCCCATCGCGGCCACGCCTCGGCGGGCGCCGTCCCTGGTCGCGGGCAGGGCGGTTCTGGCTTCTATCCCGGCCTCGATCCTGGCCTGCACCCTGATCCCGGCCGGAATCGCGGCCCTTTTGCGGGCCACGCTGGAATCGCTGTTTGCGGTCTTTGTCGCTCATGCCGGCTTGTCTCATGGGGACCGTGGATTGGCAATTTGCCTTTGGGAACAATGAGGCAGGGATTGGCGGATAAATCCGTCATGATCGGTTGACTTTGGGGCGCGGCTTCCCGATAAAGCGGCCGCCGGGAGCCCGCTGAGCGGGCGCACGTTTTCCACGTCATCCCCAGCCGTCCAGACGCCCTTAGGGGTGGATGATGGCCCGATGGCGTTGAGCGGGGGAGTGTCCCGAGTGGCAAAGGGAGCTGACTGTAAATCAGCCGCCTTATGGCTTCGCAGGTTCGAGTCCTGCCTCCCCCACCATCAACTAAACACCTGAATTTATTAGATGTATATGCTGCTGGTCGCTCTGTAGGCTATGGCCGCGTATGCTCTCAATTTCGGCTGGGTCACAGTTGGGTCACATCCATCGGCCTTGCGCGCCTGTTATCGTGATAGGCCCACACCCTCTCAACGACTGACGACGGGAAACTTGCTTTCAAAGAGCCCGACCCTGCTTCCAGCCGATCAGTTAACCCGAGCCCGACACCCTTAGCTCGCTCGGTAACCGATACTCAAAAACCACCAGGCGCCGAGGTCGTCAGAGAAGACGTCTGGCATTGAAATTAGAGCAAACAGTGAACATACATAAAGGTGATCAAGACGCCGCTGTGGATTGGTGTGAAAGCGGGGAATGCTCGTTGCGACGCAACCCATGTGCGGCAATGGCACATTAGTGTGAGTACTCGTGAGAAGTCGCCCATCCTTGTCGATGGATGATGTGGGCGGTGGCAATTCTGACTGACGCATGCGTCGATGCCGGGCGTGGCGGAGCGATGAAACGGAAGTCGAAGATGTCACGGTCTGGTCAACGCCTTACGGTCCCGAACGAGTTTGTTGGCCGTGCAGGTTCATTTAACGCCAACTCTTTCGTGTGCATTCTGGCGGCATGATGAAAATTCCGTCGATGGGCCGGACGGCGTTGTGTAGGGTTTGGCTTGAAGGGATGAGTCTGTGTCCAACACGAAGGCCATATTGGCGCTTTTGAGAAGCCGCGCCGACGGCGACGACGACGCGTTTTTCTCGATTGCATTGCAGATTGCTGCTGCCGAGGCGCGGCAGGGACGTCGCTCGACTGCCGAGGAGTTGCGGCAGGAAATCGAGAAGGCGCGGGCGTCCAAGTCTAAAGGCGCCGCTGTTCCGATCCCGTTTGCCAGCCCACGTGGTAGCCTTGAAGGCCTGCTGGAAATGCGCGAGCCTCGTTATAAGTTCAAAGATGTCGTCTTGAATGAGCGACTCGTCTCGCGTTTCGACGACGTGTTGCGACAGCAACGCCGTCGCGATTGGTTGCGAGAGCATGGCAAGACGCCGAGTCGTCGTCTTCTGTTTGTCGGCCCGCCAGGATCCGGCAAGACCATGTCGGCTGAGGCCGTCGCAGGCGAGCTGCATCTGCCGCTGTTCATCATCCGTCTCGAAGGTTTGATCACGCGATATATGGGAGATACGGCGGTCAAATTGCGTTTGATTTTCGATGAGACCGCAAAGCGCCGAGGCGTATATCTGTTCGACGAGTTTGATGCAGTGGGGGGACAGCGTACCGCTGCAAACGACGTGGCCGAGATGCGCCGCGTTCTAAATTCCTTTCTTCAGTTCATGGAAGAGGGGAATTCAACGGATAGTGTGATCATCTGCTCCACCAATCATCCGTCGCTGCTGGATAGGGCGTTGCTTCGGCGCTACGATCAGGTTCTGGAGTTTGATGCGCCGACGTCCGAGCAGATCAAACAGCTCATCGTTGCGAATACGCAACCGATGAGAATTTTGAAGGCGGACTGGAAGTCATTAGTTCATTCGGCCGAGGGGCTAAGTCAGTCCGAAATCGCGCGTGCGGCAGATGACGCCGTGAAGATGGCGATTCTGGACGAACGCAAGTCGATAACAACCGATGATATTGTTACTCGCCTGCAAGATCGTCATTCAATGCGGACCGCCTTTTTGGATTTGGAAAGCAATTGATGAATGGCGTCTCGCTATAGCCTTCCGCATATCGATATTTCAGAGTTTTCCGAAGCACGGGATTACACGGGCGAAGGGGCCTATGTTGAGAAGGCCGCGCGTGATCGCGCCGAGCACGGCCGCAAGCTCCAGGCCGAACTATTGGCGGCGTTGGCTTCTGCCGATCAGGATCGTCCGGATGATGATCGTCTTCCTGCAACCGCAGGAGCTCGTATCGAGGTTGAGCTTCGACGCGGTACCGATCCCGAAGTCCTCAATCTGAAAAAGCAAGGTATCCGGGCGGGCGCGAGCAAATATAACGCAACTAACGGCACTCGCACGATCGTGCTTTATGTTCCGGACGAAGCGCGCCCGGTGCTCGACGCTATCTTGGATGACTATCTGAACGGGACGCTGCCAAAATCGGGCAAGCCGCCACAAAGCGGTAAGGTCGAGGCGATTGAAGAATTTCGGCAGTTTCGGTTGGCCGCAGCCTGGACCGACGCCGAGGATGCTTTGCCTTCGGAACCGCAAGATGTCATTTGGTGGGGTTTGTGGTGCTATCGCGACATGGTTGCCGAAGTCGAGGTTGCTTGCGAAAGTCTGGATATCCAAATCGCAGCGGCGGATCGCCGTCTTTTGTTTCCAGAGATCGTCGTCGTTCCTGTCTATACGACGCGCGCTGCTATTGAGCTGTTGCTCTACGCGACAGGCGGTGTCGCTGAGTTGCGCCGCGCGAGCGACAACCCAGCGTTCTTTGAAGAAGAAGTTGCCGGTGACCAGCATGAATGGTTGGAAGATCTGGCCGAGCGTGTTGTCTGGCCGGGAGCGAACGTTCCGTCCGTTTGCGTTTTCGATACTGGCGTCAATCGAGGACACGCCTTGATCGAGCCCGTGCTTGCTGCCGATGATCTTCATGCGCTCCGCGACGAATGGGGAGCAGACGATCATCATCGTTTCGGCCATGGTACTGGTATGGCTGGGCTTGCTCTTCATGGCGATCTTACAGCGGCTCTTACAGATACGGAGGAGCGAACGCTTCGACATCGTCTGGAGTCCGTCAAAATTCTCCCACCGGATGGTTTCGATCCTAACGATCCAAAAAGCTATGGTGTGTTGACTCAGGCAGCTGTTGCTATACCCGAACTTCAGGCTCCGGATCGCGCTCGCGTGTTTTGCATGGCTGTGAGTAATCGCGATGTCACTGGGGCCACTGCATCGACATGGAGTGCCGCAATAGATCAGGCGGCTATGGGCCGTATGATCGGCGATGGCGATGATTCTGATATCAAAGAAGCCAACCGCCGTAAGCGTTTATTCGTTCTTTCTGCGGGCAATACGCCTCCCGAGCAAGACTACGCCCTTCTTCAGCCTCAGGATGATTTCCCGATCGAAGACCCGGCCCAGGCCTGGAACGCGCTAACCGTTGGAGGCTGTACCGATCTCGTTGATATTCATGACGACGGCT
>CALRZK010000305.1:0-5059 GCA_943372615.1 Bradyrhizobium ivorense
GAAAAGCGGCGAGATGCGACTCATGGACTCGGTGTGGCCGAGGCAGATATAGCCGCCCGGCAGCAGGTTGTCGTAGAGGTTTTCGGCAGCGATACGGCGCGATTCATCGTCAAAATAGATCAGCACATTCCGGCAGAAGATCACGTCAAACTTGCCCTGGCTGCGGGTCTCGCGCGGATCGATCAGGTTGACGCGGGACAGTAGGACGGATTGCCTGAGATCGTCGATGATCTGCCAGCGTTCGTCGTCGAGTTGCGTAAAGTAACGCGCGATCAAAGGCGGTGTCAGCCGCATTAGCGCCCGCTTGCCGAAAATGCCGTCAGTGGCCGCCTGCAGCACGCGTGTATCGATGTCCGAGCCGACGATCTCGATATCGTAGCTGTCCACGGCGGCCCAGTTCTCCAGCAGCCAGATTGCGATCGAATAGGGCTCCTCGCCGGTGGAGCAGGGCGACGACCAGATCCGGATGGAATCCCCGGAGCGTTTGTTGGCGATCCGCTCGCGCAGCAGATCTGCGCTGAGGCAGGCGAGCTGGTGGTCTTCGCGATAGAAATAGGTTTCGTTGATCGTAAAGGCATTGATGAGCTCTTCGACTTCGCCACTCGCCTCTGAGCGCAGATGCCCGAAATAGGCGGCGAAGGAGCGCTGCGATGTCGCATTCATGCGCTCGTAAACGCGACGCTCGACAAAGTAGCGCCGCGACTCGTTGAATACCATGCCGGTGCGTCGGTACAGGAATTCCGCCAGTCGCCGCAGGTCGTCTTCGGTGAGCCGGGGTGTATCCACGATCTACCGCGATCCGATGCGGGCGCGGGCCGCGTCGATAGCGAAACCAAGAAATGGATCGTCGGGAAAACGCGCGGCGCATGCGGCAAGCGCGGGTGTCACACTGGCGTCGCCAATTTCGGCAAGCACTTCGATCGCGGCGGCGCAGACATTCGCTGTGGGTTCAGTTGCGAGCAGTTCGCCGAGCAGGCGATTGGCCTCGGGCGCAGCAATGACGCGGGCAATCTCGCAGGCGAGAAGGCGGACATCGGCATCGCGATCGCAGAGCAGCGAAGGGAGGTGGCCAGCGGCGGCGGTGGGCATGGCGCGCAGCGCATCGAGTGCGCCGGTGCGCAAGGCGGCGTCGTCGGATCGCAGATATTGCAGCACGGCTGCAGCGCTGTCCGCTGTCGCCATCCGTGCCAGCCCGGTAAACAGTGCTTCGCGCACCCGCGGGACGGTTTCCTGCCTGAGTGCGGTCACCAGCAGATCCAGCCCCTGCGGCAGCGTGCAAGCCTCGCGCGCCGCATTCCAGCGCGCCTCTTCGGAGGCGCTGGCAAGATCGGCAGCGAGCCTGTCGGCATTGACGGTGGGGACTGCAGCAGGAGCTGTCTTCCGGATCAGCGGCATCAGCTCACCATTTTCT
This sequence comes from Bradyrhizobium ivorense, assembly GCA_943372615.1. GTDB lineage: Bacteria > Pseudomonadota > Alphaproteobacteria > Rhizobiales > Xanthobacteraceae > Tardiphaga > Tardiphaga ivorense_A. The sequence continues at coordinate 1,412 of CALRZK010000305.1, forward strand.
TCAAACGGTCGGCGATCTTGGGCAACGGCAGGACGTAGTCCGCGCCTTTCGCCTTCACCAGTTCACCGGGCATGCCCCACACCACGGCCGTTTCCTCGGCCTCGGCGATGGTGCGTCCGCCGTCACGATGCAGCAAGGCCATGGCTTCGGCTCCGTCATTACCCATGCCGGTCATCAGCACACCGATCAACTGGTTGGGCGGCAAGAGGTTCAACGCGCTGCGCACCAGACGGTCCGTGCTCGGGTGCCAGGGATAACCAGCCTGCGACGGTGCAGCCATGGCAACCAGCGTGCCGCCGCGGCGCGATATGATGATGTCGGCATCGCCACGGCCAATATAGACGTTGCCGGGTGCCAGCCGAACCGGATCGCGAACTTCCTGGACCGTCAATTCGCTCAATTCGTTCAGCCGTCGCGCCAGTGGGCCCGTAAAGCTCGCAGGCATGTGCTGGGCGATCACCACCGGCCAGGGGAATGTGGACGGAAGCCCTGTGAGCAAGGCTTCCAGTGCAGGCGGTCCGCCTGTCGATGTGCCGACCAGAACGAGCCCGTCGCCTGCCGCCGTCTGCTTGCGGGATCGGACCTTCGCCGCTGCGGATGGCGCGCGCGTGCCGATCTTGTGGCGGACCCGGTCACGCAGCCGCAGCGTCGATTTCAACCGTGCGGCGGCGGCGGCGCGGACCTTCTCGACCAGCGGCTGCGCCATGTCGGCGATCTTCAACGAGACGGCGCCGCTCGGCTTGGCGACGAAATCCACGGCGCCAAGTCGCAGCGCTTCGAGCGTGGCATCGGCGCCTTCCGCAGTGGTGGACGACACCATGACGACGGGGCAGGGATGCTCGATCATGATGCGGTCGAGGCAGGTCAGCCCATCCATTTCCGGCATCTGGACGTCGAGCGTCACCACGTCGGGTTTGGCGAGTTTGATAGCGTCGAGCGCCTCGCGGCCGTTGCGGGCGAACTGTACGGAAAAGTCCGGCTCGGCCGCGAAGACCTGCCCGATCAGCTTACGGACTAGTGCCGAGTCATCCACGACCAAGACATTGATCACGGCTTGCTCTGTCGAGGCTCTTTGCGGGCCTCTTTCTCGAACGCATCGAGCAGGCCGCGTTCGGTGCGTGTCAGGAGCTCGGATGGGTCGAGCAACAGCACGATCCGACCGGACGCGTCGAGATTTAGGACCGAATGAACGAGCCCCAAAGCGTCGCCGGTGAGATCGGGGGCTGGCGCAATTGCATCGGACGAACAGCGGAGGACTTCGGAGACGCTGTCCACAATGAGACCAGCGCGATGCTGTTCGGTGCGCACCACGATCAGTCGGCGTGCCATTCCCGCGTCAGTGGGCGGCATGTCGAAACGACGGCGCTGATCAACCACCGGCAATACCTCGCCGCGCAGATTGACGACGCCTTCAAGGAATTTTGGCGTTTTCGGCAATCGCGTTATTTGCTGCGGTACACGCGCCACTTCATCGACCGCGTCGATCGGTAGCGCGAACTCGCTGTCGTCGAGGCGGAAGACGAGAAAACGCAGTTCTTGCGCGGATGCCGTACCGGTCGTTTCCGACGTTTCAGGTGTCAGGGTTTGATGGCCTTGAGTCAGCCGCTCCATCACGTCCTCGCGCATCAGTCTGTCCGGCGACAGGATCGACACCAGCCGCCCGCCGCCGGCGCGGGCGCTCAACACCGATGGTGCAGCTTCGATATGGGCGGGATCGGCGGCCAGGACGGCACGCGCGCGGTCGGCGACGAAACCGACCAGAAGGCCCTGCATCGGCACGACCACGACTTTTTCCCGTGCCGGCATTTCGGCCGACAACCCAAGCAACGCGCGCAGTGACAGCAGCGGCAGCAACCCATCGCGATAGGGCATCACACCGCGTACGGCCCGGTCGCTGCCGGGCATTACCGTCGCGACAGCGGGGGCATCGACGATTTCACGGACCACCTCTAGCGGCAGCGCATATTCCTGTCCTACGACTTCAAAGGTCAGCAGCCGATGTCGCACCGTCTCGGTCGCAATGACCGCCGACGGTAGTTGGGATGTCGTTTTTCGCGCTTGCGCTGACGCGTCGCGTTTGAACGCCCGATGCAACAGTGCTGCGATGTCGAGGATATTGACGACCTTGCCGTCACGCTCGAATACTCCGACGAGCTGTTCGCCATCGTCGGATGCGACATCCGCTGCGGCGGTGCCGATCTTGTCGGAGGCGACCGGCATCAGTTGCACGACGTCATCGACCGCGAGGGCAACGGGCGCCGTGCCGCCCAGCACGATGAGCCGCTCCGCTGATTTGGCGTCGGTGTCACGTCCAAGCAGGGAGCGCAGGCTGGCCACGGGCATCACCGTGCCACGCAGATTTGCCAGACCCATCAAGCTGCGGGGGGCTTGTGGCACCCGGGCAATCGGCAGCATACGCACGACTTCGGCCACCGCGGCAGCGGGCAGGGCGTAAAGCCGCCCATCGCTGCTGAAGGTGAGATAGCGCGTATTTTGCGTTGCGTTGGGCGTGGCAGCGTCAGCCATTCTGGTTCTGCAATTCGTCCGACAGCGATGCGATTTCCTCGATCGCAGCGGCGAGGTCGTCGGCCCCCTGAGCCTGTTGTGACGATGCGACAGCGGCCTGACGCGCGGCGGCATTGGCCTGTTCCGCCACGGCAGCGATCTGCCGCGCGGCCGTTGCCGACTCCTCCGTCGCCATCAGGATCGCGTCGGCGCCTTGTCCGATCAGGACATTGGCGTCCCCCAGTGCGGCGACCTCGGCGGTAACCGCGCCGAGCGTCCGCAGCACGGCCTGATTGGTCTGCAATTCGGCTTCGCCGGTCGCGATGATCTGTTCGAGATCACGGCGTAGCACGATGATCTGGTCGAGAATGGCCCGAACACTGTCCTTGATATTTTCTACGCTTTCCGACGCTTCGCGTGACAGCGCCCGAATGTCGTTGGACACGACTGCGAAACCGCGGCCAGTATCGCCCGCGCGCGCGGCCTCGACGGCGCCGCTCACAGCCAGCATGCTGGTCTGCACAGTCACAAGTGTGATCTGGTCAACGATCTTCTCGATTTTACGGCCGGTTGTTCCGAGCGTGATAATGGTTTCGAGGCTCGTGCGGGTCTTGTCGAGCGTTTCGCCAACATCGGCTATCAGCGCCTCAATTGTGCTCTGGCCTTGGTCAAGCTTTTGACGGATGGCTGCACCACGCTCGGTTGCGAGTTTTGCCTTTTGCTGCGCAAGCCTGGCGCTGCGTTCGATCTGCGCTAGGGCTGCGGAGGTCTGCTGCGCCGCAGCAGCCTGCTGCTGTGCGCCGCGGCTGATCTGACCAACCGCCGCAGAAATCTCGCCTGACGCGCTCGAGAGCTCCTGAACCGTCGCGGATAATTGCTCGGCCGTGCTGGCAATCTGCTCTGAGGCCAATTCACCGGCGGCGCCGGTGCGGAGCTTTTCCGACAGATCGGCAAGCGATTGCGCTGCGGATTGGCCCTGGTCGAGCGACTGAGCCTGCTGCCGCACGGCGGTTTGCGCTTCCCCGGAAGCGGCAGCCTGCTCCTCGGCGGCGCCGGCAATCTGTTCGGCGCCTTTCTGCGCTTCCGCAATAGCGCGTTCCGCTTCGATCGAAGCGGTGAGCGTATCCTGGCTGGCCGCCATGA
>CALRZK010000306.1:0-5056 GCA_943372615.1 Bradyrhizobium ivorense
GGGCCGTCATCGCGCAAAAGGGCGGGCAATCCAAGACCACCCTCTCAACCGGATTCGCCGTCGAGGCGGCGCGGGAGGGGGCGTCGGTCGTTATCCTCGATGCCGACGATCGCCAGGGATCGGCGCTCTACTGGTCCGAACGCCGCGACGACGACGACGTGATGGTGAAGGACAGCAGCGTTGCCGGTCTGCCGCTCCACGTCTCCCGCGGGCGCAGCAGCGGCAAGATCGACCTCATCATCATCGACACGCCGGCGAACTCCAAGGACATTGCCATGCTCGCAGCCGAGCAGGCGGATTGGCAATCGCTGTTTGCCCTGCAATCGTCGAAAACTATTGGGACGGACACAAGGAATTAAAGGAGAAGCTCGGCGTTCACGCGGCGATCTCATTGCCCGTTGTGAAGGCGGTCGGGCTGTTGAGAAACATTGTGGCATGGCTCGGCCAGCAGCCTCGGTTCGCTCGTCGCCTGAAAGCCGTCCCGGGCCTCTTGACCGAAGATCAGGTGCGCTTGGCTCAAGCAGGTTGGGAGGCCTTCTGCCAAGGGGTGTTGGCGGAATACACGCGGATCTACAACGGCGAAAAGGGGGAAGCGACCGCGAAAAACGATCAGGTGAAGCGGATCGAGGCGATACTCAAAACCGAAAAGCCGACCAAGGCGCTCATTCGCGTGTTCTATCATCATGCCGACAAAGCCTTGGCAGGACGAGGCGACCGCTCCGAGCATCGCGCGAAATTGTTGCGGGATGCGGTGTACGCCGGTGTCGAGGCCGTCACCTTCTACCGCCCGGAGACCGGTCGGCGCCTCAATTGGACGAAGGACGACAACGGACACCTGTATCGTAAAGAAGGGACCTGGCGGATGAAGGTGCCGCCGTCGGATCTGAAGAATGAGAAGACGCTCGCAGGCAGCATTGGCGACGATCGGAAAATAAACGATCTCGGAAATCGTCTCTACGATTGCCTCGAGGAGTATCTGGAATGGGCGAGGGATGCTCTCCTTGCAGGAAGGGTATCGGACACACTGTTCGTTTGCGGAGCCGTTGAGCCTCGTTACACCGCGAAGGCGCTCGGAAGCTACTACAGGCGATTATCGCGAGCGGCGATGAAGGACGGGCACCGAGACTACCACGGCTGTGCCGAGATCAATGTCATCGGCGTCAGGAAGGCGGGCGCAACCGAGACCTACAATAAGACTAACTCCTTCGAGGAGGCCGGCAAGCGGCTAAGAAACGATGCCAGGTCGGCGCAGGTCTACGTCAACCGGGTGGCGGCAAACCAGACGAAAAACTCGACCGAGCTCATCGACACTACAGACGCAGAGATGAAGGAAGAGGATATGGTTGTTGCTGCGTGATGGGGATAGGCGTCGAAAGTACGCGGCCCTAGACGTGACCACCCGCTCAACGGTGCGGGTGGTGCACCCTTCTTCGGAGCAGTCGTCCCAAAAGCTGTAATGTGGGCACGGGCAACAGCATTGAAACCTGCGACGTCCTCGTTGCGCCGAGAGGAAAAACGCGAATGTGCCTGAGGCGTTCAGGGCGGACAGCCGCCGTGCGAGTATAAGGGATTGGTGTTCCGCTATGTCGGTTGGCGTAACGTGAAATGGCCGAAGGCGGAGGCGATCGGCTTGCAGGGATCGTCTTGCCAAGCTTTGGCTTCCAAAGCCGCGACCCTGCGCCCTTGCCGGACTATCGTGGTTTTGACAAAGGTCTCCAGAGCGCGGCCGGATCGCAGGTAGTTGACTGTCAGCCCGATCGGCTTCGGCGAGGCTGCGATATCCAGAGATTGTTCGATCTCGTGTATCGACGCGGTTTCCAGGAATGCGCCGATGATCTCGCCATGGATGGCCGGGAGAAGCCAATTACCCACGATCTTGGGCGAAAACGGCATTGCGATCGTTCCCCGATACGGTCGGACGATCGCACGCCTTCGGGAAGGAAAAAGCTCGCGATGAGTTGAACGAAACGATATCGTTTAGTTGTCGCGCGTCAACGTTGCTATTGTCGCACGCGTTTCTTTCTCGCTTAACGGATCATCAACCCGTTCAGCAGGATGCGAACAGCGATGCGCATCCGTTTCTCCTCGGCGTCGACATCGAGCGCCATGCCGTGGATGATAGATCTCGTGGCCGGTGCGACCACGATATTCAGATAGGCGTCGGCCACCACGGTAGTATCGGTTTTCCCGAAACCCTTCCCGACCATCTGTTCGAACAACTGCGCAACCCTGGCAGTCAGCCGGGACCACCCTTCGCGGAATGCAAGTTCTCCAAGCTCGGGAAAGTTCGCGCTCTGGGCGGCCAGAATACGGGTCGTCGCCTTTGCGCCGCTGCTGTTGCTAAGGGCGATGAGCTGGCGCCCGAGTTCGACCAGCTGTTTCTCGAATGAGGCAGGCGTCTTGCCTGTGCATTGGATCTCGGCGGCAGTCGCAAGCGGGGCGAGCCAGCGACCGATCTCGCGTTTGAGGACAGCCTCGAACAAACCGCGCTTGTCTGTGTATTGCCCATAGACGGTGGGTTTGCTGACCTTGGCGGATTCGGCAACAGCGTCGATCGACGTGGCATCGAACCCGCGTTGTAGGAAGAGCTCTGTTGCGCAGTCTAGGAGACGCAGATCGCGTTCTATGGCGGCCGACTTCGTCGGTCGTCCGCCTCGCGACTTTACGATCTTGAGTGGCGCGGACTTCGATCGCGCCAACGCACTGCGAGCCATCTTCGGTTTGCTCCAATGGAAACGATCCATTACCGTATCACTTTCGGCCAATGGTCAAAACCTTCCGCTGTGCAGAAGTTCGACCGTACGGGATCAATTGCTATCGAGAACTCATCCGGAAATCGGGCCTGAGGGCATTGGTCTTGATATCATTGAGGCGAGGCTCCGCGCGAGCCCTTCGGCAAAAGCATCTTCCGATTGTTGCGTCGGTAGATCGCCCCAGAACATTCGTCCTACGACATGGCGGAGTGATGATCCAAGGAGAATTTCCGCGACTGCCCCGGGATCTATCCCTTCCCTGAGCCTTCCATGTTGTCTTTCACCCTTGAGATAGGCGCGAGCAGCCGCGGACAGTGCCGCGACTGGCGTCGCCTGAAGTAGCCACTCTCGATGTCGCGGTAGGATACTCATGTCCGCCATCGCAGCGATGAGCGGCCCCATTGTTGCATCGTAGTAGAGGACGGCAGTTGATGCGATGCGCCGGTGCCAATGTCGAACACGGCCAGGTAAGACAGGATGCGCCATTCGACAATGCCAAGTCCGTATTGCTTGCGATAGATGTGCGACGCGCTCCTTGCCAGTTTGTTGGACAACCACGCGAGAAGGCCAGGTACGTAGCGTTCGAGATGGAGCGCCGTCTTCTTGGAGGCGGCGGAGGTCTTGGCAGGCATGTAAGAGTCCATTCGGGTCGTGAGGTCGCAGTCCGCAATATCGGTTACGGAGTTATTGCGGCGCAAGGCATTTCCGCTTCAGCACGTACCGCACTTCAGTGCCAACTATGTTGATTGTTCAACACACTCCGAAAACCTGCGACGCGCGACGTTTTCGAATCGCAACGCCAAAACAATCAGGGGAGCGCCATAGATGTCACTCGATCAGGACAGCGCCGAGCTCGTTGCTCGTCTTCGCGAAATCAAGGCGCCGCGCTATGAGACGTTCACGCCGGAAGAGGCACGGGCGGCGATGGCTGCCTCGCGCAAGGCCGCTGCGCTCGTCCCACCGCCGATCAATGCCGTTCGCGAGATTACGATGGCAAGCGCCTATGGTGATGCCATCAAGGCACGTCTTTATGTTCCTAGCGACAGGGCAGTGATGCCTCTCATGGTCTTTTTCCACGGTGGGGGCTTCGTACTTGGTGATCTCGATTCCCATGACATTCTCTGTCGCCGGCTGGCGATTGCGAGCGACTGCGCCGTGCTGGCCGTCGACTATCGCCTTGCTCCTGAACACAAGTTTCCTGCCGCAGTGGAAGACGCGATCGCATCGGTGGAATGGGTGCTGGCTCATGCAGTCGAACTTGGGATCGACGGTACACATATCGGCCTCGGCGGCGACAGCGCCGGCGCGAACCTTGCCGCAGTCGTCGCTCTCCATCGCAAACGAAGTGGGCTGCCGCAGCAGGCGTGCCAGGTGTTACTCTATCCGGTGACCGATCTGCAGTGCGAGTTGCCATCTCATCAGATCGCACTGGATGGTCTGCCCGTGGTGGGCGACACGATGGTATGGTTTCGCGATCACTATCTGGAGAGCACGCAGCAGCGTGCGGACTGGCGCGCCTCGCCGCTGCAGGCCGAGGATGTGACCGGCATGCCACCGACCCTCATACTCACGGCGGGCTATGATCCTTTGATGGACGAGGGCCGCGCATATGCCGCGAAGTTGCGCGACGCAGGCGTGGCCGTCACCGAAAAGCATTACGCAGGTCAGCTTCACGGTTTCCTGACCATCGGCGCTAGATTCCCGACAACCGAGACCGCGATCGCCGAGATCGCCTCGTTCATGCGCGAAGAGCTGCGGTAGCTTGTAGGCGAGCTTGCAGTATTGCCCAGAGAGGTCATCCAATGCTCCCCTCATTCGCACCACATCGTGAGATCTTCGATCTTCCGGATCGTCTAGCGGTCGTCACCGGAGCGGGGTCCGGACTTGGCCGGATGTTCGCGTCAGTACTTGCGGCTTATGGCGCGGAAGTCTGCTGTCTAGATCGCGACCTTTCGACGGTCGAAGAGACTGCAACGGATATCACGAGGGCGGGTGGCAAAGCTCTGGCTGCAGCCGTCGACGTGACGGACGAGGTCTCGGTGCGCGCTTTCGCTTCTGTGATTTCGGGCCAAGGCCGCACGATCGATATTCTGGTTAACAATGCCGGTGTCACCGGTCTACCGACCCGCATTCATGAGATGGACGACCAGACCTGGACGACGGCCATCGACGTGAATCTCAGCGGCACCTTTCGCTGCACGCGTGCGCTGCTGCCCAGCATGATTGCAGGTGGCGGCGGGTCCATCGTCAACATCAGTTCGATCATGGGCCTTGGCGGGTTCTATCCGGGCAGTCCCGGCATA
>CALRZK010000307.1:0-5046 GCA_943372615.1 Bradyrhizobium ivorense
CGCAGCGCTGCCTGGCCGCGACGACCGCCCAAGAGCACGTCGATCATCGAATAGATCAGGCTCGAATCGACGGTGGCGAGACCGAAGTTCTCCCATTCCTCGGCCTTGAACACGCACAGCACTGCGGGCAGCGGGATTGAATTCATGTAATCGCCGAAACGCACCGAGGTGATGCGGTCGAGCGAGACTTCGACGTTGTCGGAGGTGAAGTTGCGCAGGCTCGTGGTCATCAACCGCACCAGGCGGTCGAACACGATTTCGAGCATCGGAAGACGCTCGTAGGACACCATCGAGGAGTCGATGATGGCGCGAATACCGGAATTATCGTCGAGAGTGACTTCACCGACGCTGAAACCGAGCAGGTTGTCGATTTCTTCCTGCGACAGAACGCGCTCGCCGCCATTCTTGCCGCCACCGAGATCGCGGCCGCCGTCTTCCACCATGGCGGCCCATTGCTCGGCCATGGTGCCGGTGAGTTCGTTCTCGGCAGCAGCTTTCGCGGCCTCGACGGGATCCTCTGAATCCAGAGATGCTTCCCATTCGGCGGCAATTGCGTCTTGATCGACCTGCTCGGTAGACATCGTTCTAGACCCACATCCTCATCATCACTGAATGAGGATTTCCTTGAATAGCACCGCGTTGACATGATTCGGCGCGATCGCCGCATTGACGCGCCGCGTCAGTTCTTCCTTCAATCGGAACATGCCGATCGACCCATTGAGGTCGGACGAGCGCAGTTCACGCAGATAGACCTGGGCCATATCGGTGATGCGCGGCATCGAAGGCGTAATGAGCGCCACCTGCGGCGCATCCTTCACTTCCAGCACCAGCTTGGCCTTCAGATATTGCACGCGCTCGCCGGGCTGACCGGCGAGATTGACCATGATCTCCGGGACTTCGACGAAGGACAGCGGCTTGGCGACCGGAGGCGCCTCGGCGTGCTCTTCCTTCTTCTTGCCTTTGGCCAGGAAGAAGTAACCGCCCCCACCGCCGACAAGCGCCAGCGCCACCACGCCAATGATGATCAGCTTGAGCTTGCTCTTCTTGGGAGCTCCGGCCTCGTCCCCACCGGGGGCGCCATCTGTCGTGTCGGTATCCGCCATCGCCTCGCCCGTTCCGGGAAGTGGGATGGGCTCGATGCTGCGAAGCAGGCCCTGAAGACGCGATACAAACTGCCGCCAGCGCCCAAGGCCCTGTCTGATCCGGACGCTAGGTCGCAATGGTTAATGGAATCTTTATTTTCGGGATTCACTAGGAAAATTCTGCCGGCAATTATGGTCAACAAGACCTTTCTGCCGCCCTCCCCGGCGATCAAAAATCTACCAATCGATTGAAATTATTGGATTTTCCGAGTTGGCACGGGTTTCGCTAATCCACTGGGGTGAACCACGGCTTGGGAGAGCTTGAGTGGTTCACGAGATCCACGAACCGGCTTGGGAGAGCCGCTCGTCGGAACCAGGGGAGATTACCGATGGAGAACCTGTTTCTCGTCGGATTGTCGCGGCAGATGACGCTTCGTCGGCAGATGGACGTCGTCGCGAACAACATCGCGAATGTGAACACCACCGGCTTCAAGGCCGAGCGGATGCTGTTTCAGGAGTATCTGAGCCCGACCGCCCGTGAAGACAACTTCATCGGCCGAGATCGCCGGGTGTCCTTCGTGCAGGACCGCGCCACCATGCATGACTTCGCCAGCGGTCCGGTCGAGCCGACCAAGAATCCGCTCGATGTCGCCATCGACGGCAATGCCTTCCTTGCGGTGCAGACCCCGGGCGGCGAGCGCTACACCCGCGACGGCAGCCTGCAGATCAACAGCCAGGGTCAGTTGGTGACCGCCGGTGGCCAGCCGGTCCTCGGCGCCAACGGCCCGATCGTGTTCCAGCAGACCGATCACGACATCAACATCTCCCAGGACGGCACGGTGACGGTGCTCGAAGGCACCAACCGTATCGACAGCATCCGCGGCAAGATCCGCATGGTGCAGTTCGCATCGCCGCAGCAATTGATGAAGGACGGCTCGAACCTCTATTCGGCTGCCCCCGGCGTCAATGCGCAGCCGTCGCTGACCGCGAAGCTGAACCAGGGTTTCATCGAACGCTCCAACGTCTCTTCGGTGACGGAGATGACGCGCATGATCGAGGTGACCCGCGCCTATACCGAATTATCGACCATGCTCACGTCGCAGGGCGACGCGCGGCGCGACGCCATCGCGAAACTCGCTGACGTTCCGGCATAAGGATACAGACCCATGCGCGCACTTTACACCGCATCGACCGGAATGGCGGCCCAGGAACTCAACGTTCAGGTCATTTCGAACAATATCGCGAATATGCGCACGACCGGCTACAAGAAGCAGCGCGCCGCATTCCAGGACCTCATCTACGATCATGTACGCCGCGTCGGCGCGCAGGCATCGGATCAGGGCACTGTCATTCCGGTCGGCGTCGATATCGGCGGCGGCGTGAAGACCGTCGGCACCCCGCGCTCGATGACACAGGGCACGCTGTCGATCACCGGCAACGATCTCGACGTCGCCATCCGCGGCGAAGGCTTCTTCAAGATCCAGATGCCGGACGGCACCTTCACCTATACGCGTGACGGTACCTTCTCGATGGACAACCAGGGCCGCATCGTCAATGCCCAGGGCAACCTGGTGCAACCGACCATCACGGTGCCCACAGGCGCATCACAGCTGACCATCAACAATGCCGGCCAGGTCTCGGTGATCGTGCCCGGCTCGACCACGCCGACCATCCTCGGCAATATCGGCCTGACGCGCTTCATCAACAAAGCCGGCCTCAGCCCGATCGGCGACAATCTGTTCGTCGAAACGCCGGCCTCCGGCCCGCCGCAGGACGGCACCGCCAATCTCGACGGTTACGGCGACATGCAGCAGCGCAATCTCGAACAGGCCAATGTCGAAGTGGTCACTGAAATCTCCGACCTGATCGCCGCACAGCGCGCTTATGAGATGAACGCCAAGGTGATCAGCGCGGCCGACCAAATGCTGCAGTCCACTTCCGGCATGTTCCGCTGAGGAGGATGATCATGAACCCGACCATGCGCTCACTCCTGCTCGCCACTGCCCTGCTCGCCAGTGCCGCCACCGCGACGCTCGGCCAGACCAAGCGCGACGACGCCATCGCCGCGCCGGCACTGCGCGCCAATATCTCGGTCACCAGCGACGTGGTGCGCATTGGCGACGTCATCGACAATGCCGGCCCGGCCGCGCAGATCGCGATCTATCGTGCGCCTGATCTCGGCACGGTCGGCACGCTCACCACGGCGCAGATCGTGGCGACGCTACGCGCACATCATGTCATCGGTGTCGATACCAAGGGCCTGCAATCGATCTCCGTATCGCGGCTGTCGCGCAGCATCGAAGGCAAGGAGATCGAAGCGCAGGTGGCTCAGGCCCTGCAGCATCGCAACGGCCTCGGCGATGCGGGCAATCTGACGCTGACCTTCGACCGCGACGTGCAGGACACGCAGCTCGATCCCGCTTATTCCGGCGCGCTCGATCCTGTCTCCACGCGTTTCGATGCACGCAGCGGCCGCTTCGACATCACTTTCTCCATCGGTAACGACAGCAGCGCGCCGGCGGCCAAGCTGCGCTTCACCGGCACGGCGGTTGAGACCGTTGAAGTCGCCGTGCTCGCTCGCGGCGTCGAACGCAACGAAGTGATCAAATCATCCGACGTCCTCGTCGAGCGTCGCCCCAAAGCCGAAGTCGGCAATGACGGCGCCAGCCGCGACCGCACCGTCGGCATGCAGAGCCGCCGCGCGCTGCGCGCCGGTCAGGCCGTCCGCAATGCCGATCTCGCCAAGCCCGACCTCGTCGTCCGCGATCAGGCCGTCACCCTCGTGTTTCGCTCTGCTGGCCTGTACCTGACCGTTCGCGGCAAGGCGCAGGACTCCGGCACCGAAGGCGATGTCGTCAATGTCATGAACATGCAGTCCAAGCGCAGCGTCGCCGGTGTTGTCACCGGCCGCGGCGAGGTCACCGTCTCCGCCCCGTCCGCTTCGCCGCTCCCGGGCGAACGCGCGCCGGCTCCCTCTCCCGCAACTCCCGACCCAGCACCTTCCGAAAAGATCTCCCGCGCACCTTCTCCTGTCGCTCCCGTCGCTCTCGCAGCCAACGACCGCGTGCCTGTCTCTCGAAAAGCTGAGTAACGTAAATGTATCAGTTCAACCGCCCCCTCGCCCTTGCAGCGCTCCTCGCCACCGGTCTCGGCGGCTGCTCATCCATCGACCGCCTCGCCTCCATCGGTGAGAAGCCGGCGCTGACGGCGATCGAGAACCCGACCACCCAGCCTGGCTACAAGCCGGTGCAGATGCCGATGCCGAAGCCTGAAGTCGCATCCTACAACGCCAACTCCCTGTGGCGTTCGGGCTCCCGCGCCTTCTTCAAGGATCAGCGCGCGCGCCAGGTCGGCGACATCATGACCATCACGGTGAACTTCACCGACCGCGCCAATATTGCCAACGAGACCCAGCGCAGCCGCAGCAGCAAGGAAGATTCCGGCGTCACGGATTTCCTCGGTAGCAAGCTGATCCAGAATCCGGCAACGGCAGCCTTGCCTGGCCGCCTGCTCCAGACCGACAGCGCCTCGTCCAGCGATGGCAAGGGCTCGGTGGTGCGTCAGGAGGCGTTGCAAACCAATGTCGCCGCGGTGGTCACGCAGTTGTTGCCGAACGGCAATCTCGTCGTCGAAGGCAAGCAGGAGATCCGCGTCAATTACGAAATCCGCGAACTGATCGTCGCCGGCATCGTGCGACCTGAGGATATCCAGAGCGACAACACCATCGACAGTTCGAAGATCGCGCAGGCCCGCATCGCCTATGGCGGCCGTGGCCAGATCTCCGACGTCCAGCAGCCGCGCTACGGCCAGCAAGTGATGGACGTGTTGCTGCCCTTCTAAGACCTATCGAGCTCCCACATCGCAGCGTGCTCCCACGCGCTGCGATGTTCACACGCGGCCTTCCGTTAGCTCCCCTGACGGAAGGCCGTCGTTGTTTTGACGAATGTAGGGTGGGCAAAGCGAA
>CALRZK010000308.1:0-5046 GCA_943372615.1 Bradyrhizobium ivorense
TGCTGGAAGGCAAAGCCGGCGAGAACAAGCGGTTCGTGCAGTATTTTGCGACCGGACCGAAAGGGAATTTCGTGCGGCTGGTGTCGTTTTTCCCCGCAGATCGCAACGGCGAGCTCCGCCCAGCGATCGAGAAGGTCGCAGGAACGGTCGCGTTTAAATAAGCCGCGTAGCTGTAGGGTGGGCAAAGCGAAGCGTGCCCACCTTCACGCGCACGACACTTGAAGGTGGGCACGGCGCAAGAGCGCCTTTGCCCACCCTACAGTCCAAACAAAAAGGGCGACCCGAACGGCCGCCCTTTTCTTACTTCTTTGAGATCAACTTACTTCGCAGCCGGCTTGTTGCCCGAGCTTTCGGCCGGCTTGTCGCCAGCCTTGTTCTCGGTGGCGGGCTTGTCAGCCGGCTTGTCGGTCTGTGCAGCCTTCACTTCCGGCTGGGTGACCGCGGCATTCGAGGTCACCTTGATCCCGTGAAGGAGATCCGCAGCTGCCTTCAGTGCCTTGTCGTTCTTGGCATCCGGCGGCACATAGGACTGCGAACCGGTCTTCTCGTCGCCATCGTTCTTCAGATGGCCCCGGAGCGAAGCTTCGCCCTTGGTGTCGGTGCGCGACTTCAGCTCATCCGGCACGTCCTGCACGATCTCGATATCCGGCACGATGCCCTTGGCCTGGATCGACTTGCCCGACGGCGTGTAATAGCGCGCCGTGGTCAGACGCAGCGCGCCATTGCCCGAACCGAGCGGGATGATGGTCTGGACCGAGCCCTTGCCGAACGAACGCGTGCCGAGAATGGTCGCGCGCTTGTGGTCCTGCAGCGCGCCGGCGACGATTTCCGACGCCGAGGCCGAGCCGCCATTGACCAGCACCACCACCGGCTTGCCCTTGGTGAGGTCGCCCGTATGCGCCGTGCGGCGCTGGGTTTCCTCGGCATTGCGGCCGCGGGTCGAGACGATTTCGCCGCGATCGAGGAACGCATCCGACACCGTGACCGCTTCTTCCAGCAAACCGCCCGGATTGTTGCGGAGGTCGATGATGTAGCCCTTCACCTTGTCGGCGCCGATCGCCGCGGTCTGCGCCGCGATCTCGCGCTTCAGGCCCTCGGTGGTCTGCTCGTTGAAGGTGGTGATGCGGATATAGGCGATGTCATCCGACTCCACGCGCGCGCGCACCGAGCGGACGCGGATATTGTCGCGCACCAGCGTCACGTCGAGCGGCGCATCGGCGCCCTTGCGGATGATCTTCAGCTTGATCTTGGTGTTGACCGGGCCACGCATCTTTTCGACGGCCTGGTTCAGGGTCAGGCCCTGCACGGCTTCGTCGTCGAGATTGGTGATGATGTCATTGGCCATGATGCCGGCCTTCGAAGCCGGGGTATCGTCGATCGGCGACACCACCTTGATCAGGCCGTCTTCCATGGTGACTTCGATGCCGAGGCCGCCGAATTCACCGCGGGTCTGCACCTGCATGTCACGGAAGCTCTTGGCGTCCATGTAGCTGGAATGCGGATCGAGGCCGGTGAGCATGCCGGAGATCGCCGATTCGATCATCTTGCTGTCGTCGGGCTTCTCGACATAATCGCTGCGGACGCGCTCGAACACGTCGCCGAACAGGTTGAGCTGGCGATAGGTATCGGACGTCGCAGCGCGGGCGCTGGTGCCCATGAACACGGCGCGAGGCTGCGTGACGAACAGCGTCAGGGCGGCACCGGTCGCAGCACTCAGCAGAATTATGGAAGTCTTGCGCATCATCCGCGAACCTTTTCGCCTTCGTTAGCGGCCCACCAGGGGCCAGGATCAATTGGAGTGCCGTCCTTACGGAACTCAATATACAGAACAGGCTGGCTGGCATTGGCTGCAAGCACGGAGGCCAACCGGGACGTCGACCCCATCACCGCGATGGGTTCCCCGGCCAGCACGAACTGACCAATGTTCACCGAAATACGCTCCATCCCGGCGATCAGGACATGATATCCGCCCCCGGCATTGAGGATCAAGAGTTGTCCATAGCTGCGGAAGGGTCCGGAATAGACCACCCAGCCATCACACGGGGTTGTGACCTGCGCACCTGCACGCGCGGCCACCGAGATGCCCTTTTCTGCGCCACCAACACCGTCTGAAGCGCCGTAGTTCCGCAGCCGGATGCCGTTCACCGGCATCGCCAGCATGCCCTTGGCCGACGCAAAAGCGATAGCCGGTGCCATGCGACCGGCATTCTTCAACGCCTCGACATTCGGCTTGCCATTGGCGAGATCGGCCGGCGCGCCTTGCAGATTTGCGGTCTGGGTTGCCTTGGCTGCCGCCTTGGATTCCTGCTCCATCTTGGCGACCAGCCCCTGGAGGCTGTCGACCTGACGCGCCAGCGCGATTGCCCGCGCATTCTCGGCATCGATATCCTTCTCGACCGCAGCCAGCTGACGCTGGCGTTCGCCGGTGAAGGAGGTCAGGCGGGTCTGCTCTTCCTTGAGCTTGTCGCGATCGAGCGCGAGCTGGTCGCGCTCGGTCGAAATCGCCTTGCGCAGATTCACGAGTTCGCCGAGATCGGCGACCAGCTTTTCGGCCCGCGCGCGCATGTCCGGCACCACGGAGCCGAGCAGCATCGCCGTGCGCAGCGACTGCAACGCGTCTTCGGGGCGGACCAGCAAGGCTGGCGGCGCGCGGCGACCGGCGCGCTGAAGCGCAGCCAGGACTTCCGCAATTTCACCGCGCCGCGAATCCAGCGAGGTGCGGATCTCGCGCTCGCGCGCATCAAGCGGACGCAGGCGCGCTTCGGCGTCATCAATCTTGGCTTCGACGCCGCGCACCCGCGCCGCGATATCGATCAGCTGCTGGTTGAGCTTGCCGCGATCCTGACCGATCGCCGCAATGTCGGCCTTCAGCTTGGCCTGCAATTCCGCGGCCTTCTGCTGCTGCTCGCGTGCGGCCTGCAATTCCTGTTCGCGCTGGCGAATGAGATCGGTCGGCGGCGCCGCGGCTTCCTGCTGTTGCGGAGCTGGTGGCGCCATCTGCGCTTTCGCGGATTCGACCCCGATGCCCGCCAGACCTGCGGACAGCAGCAGCGTCGGAAGCGACGGAGTACGTCGTCCGATGTCACGGTGAGGAGGCCGCAGCGACAGCATCAAGGTTTCGAAAGCGCCTTTACACGCGATGATAGGGGTGGCCAGCAAGAATGGTGGCAGCCCGGTAGATCTGTTCCAGAAGCATGACGCGAACCATCTGGTGCGGCCAGGTCGCCGAGCCGAAGGCAATGCTGAGTTTGGCTTTGCGCCGCAATTCGGGCGAAAGTCCGTCCGCGCCGCCGATGACAAAAACATAATGTGACACTGATTCGTCCCGTGCCTTGCCAAGATGGCGCGCGAAGCTTGCGCTATCAATGCTGCTTCCGCGCTCGTCCATGGTGACGAGGATCGCCTTGTCGGGAATCAGGGCGGCAATGGCCGTCCCTTCCTCAGCCATCCGGGTCGCCGTATCGCGCGCCCGGCTTTCCGGAATTTCGTGAACGCTCAGGCTGCGAAAGCCGAGCTTGCGGCCGATATCGTCGAACCGTTCACGATAACGCTCGGCAAGCTCACGCTCGGGACCTTGCTTGAGCTTGCCGATGGAAATGACGAGGAGATGCATCGGCGCAGATTATCATGCGCCGAGCCATTTCCTACTCGCAGGATCAAACAGCCTTAAGACTGACCCGCGACTCGTCCTGGGTGTTTTGCGCCCACAACCGCTCGATATTGTAGAACTCGCGGACTTCCGGGCGGAAGACGTGCAGGATCACTTCGCCGGTGTCGACCAGCACCCAATCCGCATTGGTCATGCCTTCGACATGCAGCTTCTTCTGCCCGACTTCCTTGAGGCCCTTGGTCACGTTTTCGGCGATCGAGGAGACATGGCGGTTCGAACGGCCGGTGGTGACGACCATGTAGTCCGAGAATGCCGACTTGCCGCGCAGGTCGATGGTGACGGTCTCTTCCGCCTTCATGTCCTCGAGACGCGCCAGCACCAGCTTCAACGTCTCGGCGGCGCTGTCGCGCACGACCTCTGAGGCGGCAGCCTTCTTCGGCGCGGCCTTCTTCGCGATCACGGCTTTGGTCGCGGTCGTCTTTGGTGAAGTCGGCTTGGGTGAAGTCGTCTTGGATGCTTTCGGGGCCGCGGCCTTCTTGGGCGCGGCAGCCTTTTTGGCTGGCACCTTCTTCGAAGCCTTCTCAGCCGCAGCTTTTCCAGCCGGGGCCTTCTTGGCAGCGGAAGCGGACTTCACCGAAGCCTTCTTCTCAGAAGTCTTCTTTTCGGATGAAGCGGCGGCGGCCGATTTAGCGCTCTTGGACGATGCCTTTTTGGAAGCACCCGTCTTGGACGATGAGGTGGCCAGCTGACCATTCCTTTCAATGTGGTGGGTCGCCCATCCGGCGCCCGAGGTGATCACATACGCATGTGGGTTTGCCGGACTCGATATTCCAGCACGCGACCATACTAGCACGTCTCGTGGTTGCAGGGGGACTCAGCTTTTCCAGCTGCCGTCCGGGTTCCTTAACCGTGTCGATGACAAGGTCAGCTTCAGGCCAGTCAGGAAGGTCCAGGCGGGCGGATTTTGCTCCGCCAATGACCCGGAATCGCGCTCCGGGCGGCGAAAACGCGCCAAAGCGTGCGGCGCTCTTGCGGCCAAAGCGCGGCAACCTTGTGACGCCGGATTGGAGGAGGCGCGGTCGATGGCGGCGATCGGAATGAGCCCGGCAATCTGCTGCCAACGCCCCCAGCGGTGAAACTGGGCGAGGTTGTCGGCTCCCATGATCCAGACGAATCGTGCTTGCGAGCATCGCCGGTGCAGAAAAGTGACGGTATCGACGGTATAGCGGGTGCCAATGACGCTTTCGAGACAACTGACCACGATCCGCGGGTGATCGGCCACCGCCGCCGCCGCTTCGACCCGCTCGGTGAGGTCATGCAGGTTGCTGCGATCCTTGAGCGGATTGCCCGGCGACACCAGCCACCAGACGAAATCCAGCTCGAGCCGCTTCATGGCGAAGAGAGTCGCGGCGCGATGGGCGGCATGGGGCGGATTG